>JANJTY010000447.1 GCA_024710865.1 Lysobacteraceae bacterium
CCGCCTGATCGCCCGCCTGGGCGTGGCCGCGCTGGGCGCCACGCAGGCGATGATGTTCGCCGAGGCGCTCTACCTCGACTTCGACAACCAGATGCCGGCCGCGACGCGCGACGTCTTCCGCTGGCTGGCCTTCCTGCTCGCCACGCCGGTGGTGTTCTACTCCGGCTGGCCCTTCCTGCGCGGCATGCTGCGCGAACTGCGCCTGCGCCATCTCGGCATGGACACCCTGATCGCCAGTTCGGTCCTGCTGGCCTACCTCGGCAGCCTGGTCGAGACCCTGCGCGAAGGTCCGCACGTGTGGATCGACGCGGCGGTGATGTTCGTCTTCCTGCTGCTGGCCGCGCGCGGCATCGAGACCTTCGCGCGCCAGCGCGCCAGCGCCGGCGTCGATCGGCTGGCGCGGGCGCGGCCGGCGCTGGCCTGGCGCCTGGACGCGCAGGACGAGGCCCACCAGGTGCCGGTGACCGAGCTCGCGGTCGGCGACCGGGTCCGGGTCGACCTCGGCGAAACCGTGGCCGCGGACGGCGAACTGCTCGATCCGGGCGAGTTCGACGAAGCCCTGCTCAGCGGCGAGTCGCGTCCGGTGGCGCGCGCCGCGGGCGAGACCGCGCTGGCCGGCAGCCAATGCCGGGTCGGGCCGGTGCGCCTGCGCGTGCTCCGCACCGGCCAGGACACCCGGCTTTCGCACCTGGTGCGCCTGGTGGAACAGGCCCAGGCCCAGCGCCCGCGCCTGGCGCGCCTGGCCGACGGCATCGCCAGCCGTTTCGTCGCGGCCCTGCTGCTCTCGGCCGTCCTGGTGTTCGCGCTGTGGTGGCAGATCGCGCCGGAGCGCGCCTTCGAGGTGATGCTGGCGCTGCTGGTGGTGAGCTGCCCCTGCGCCCTGTCGCTCGCCGTCCCCGCGGCGCTGGCCGCGGCGCACGGCGCGCTGGCGCGCATCGGCGTGCTGAGCCTCGGAGCGGATGCGCTGGAAGACCTGGCGCGCGCCGACATCCTGCTGCTGGACAAGACCGGCACACTGACGGAAGGTCGACCACGGGTGGTGGAGGTCGCCGTGTTCCCCGCGCTCGATGCGTTCGCTTCCGGCAGGAGCGGCTTCCGCCGCGACCCGGGCATGGACGAACCCGGGCCGGTCGGGGCTCAAGCCCCTCCTACCGAGAACGCGGGCGATCGAGGTTGGACCCCGTCGCAGCAGCGGGCGCTGGCCCTGGCCGCGGCGCTGGAGCGCGGCAGCGGGCACCCGCTCGCCGAGGCCTTTCCGGATGCCGGGCCGCTGCAGGCGCGCCGCCTGCGCACCACGATCGGGCTGGGCGTAGAGGGCGAGGTCGAGGGCCGATCCCTGCGCATCGGACGCGCCGACTTCGCCGCCGGCCGCGGCGACGATGGCGCGCTCTGGCTGGGCGACGGCGGCGTGGCGCTGGCGCGTTTCGAGCTGGCCGACGAACCGCGCGTCGAAGCCGCGGATGCGGTCGCCCGCCTGCACGCACTCGGCCTGCGCGTCGAACTGCTCTCCGGCGACGGCGAAGCCGCGGTCGCGGACGTGGCCGCGCGCCTCGGCATCGACGCCTTCCGCGCCCGCCAGTCGCCGGAGGACAAGCTGGCCCGCCTGCGCGCGTTGCAGGCGCAAGGCCTGACCGTCGCCATGCTGGGCGACGGCATCAACGACGCGCCGGTGCTGGCCGGTGCGGACGTATCCATCGCCATGGGCCGCGGTGCCGCCCTGGCGCACCGGGCCGCCGACCTGGTGCTGCTGGGCGACGATCTGCGACGGGTGCCGCAGGCGCTGCTGCAGGCGCGCCGCACCCGTGCGGTCATCCGCCAGAACCTGGCCTGGGCCGGGCTCTACAACCTTGCCGCCCTGCCGCTCGCCGCCACCGGCCTGGTCACGCCCTGGCTGGCGGCACTGGGCATGACCCTGTCCTCGCTCCTGGTCACGCTGAATGCCCTGCGTCTCGGGCGGGCGCCGCACGCCGGAGTTGCGCAGGCTCAAGGCAGGGCCGCGGCGGACGTGTGACCATGGCCGCATGAACAGCCTGCTCATCCTCATCCCGGTCAGCCTGCTCCTGTTCGGCGGCGCGATCTGGGCCTTCGCCTGGGCGGTGCGACGCGGCCAGTTCGACGACCTCGACACGCCGGCGATCGACATCCTGGCCGAGGAGCGTCCGCCCGCGGCCACGCGCGAGCGCGATGCCGCTTGATCTTCCGGTCCTGTTCGGGGCCCTGCTCGCGGGCCTGCTGGGCGGGCTGCACTGCGCCCTGATGTGCGGCGGGGTGGCGGCCGGCGTGTCGCTGGCGACGCGCGGCGCGGCGCCGCTGCGCAGCGCCGTGGTCAGCAACGCGGGCCGCATCCTCGGCTACGTCCTCGCCGGCGCCCTGGTCGGCGGGTTGGGCGCCGGGCTGCTGAGGCTGCTGCGCATCGAGGCCCTGCTGCTCGGCGCGCGCATGGCGGTCGGCGCCGTGCTGGTGCTGGTGGCGCTGCGCCTGCTCGACAGCCACAACCGGCTCGGTTTCCTGTCGCGGCCGGGCGCCGTCGTCTGGCAACGGCTGGCGCCGCTGCAGCGCCGCCTGCTGCCGGCCACGACCCTGCCGCGCCAGCTCACCCTGGGCCTGCTCTGGGGCTGGCTGCCCTGCGGCCTGAGCTACACCCTGCTCGGCGCGGCCTGGCTCAGCGCCAGCGCCTTCGACGGTGCGCTGCTGATGGCCGCATTCGGACTGGGGACCGCGGCGACCATGGTGCCGCTGACCTGGAGCGGCGCGCGCGCGACGGCGTGGCTGGCGCGGCCGGCCACGCGCCGGCTGGGCGCGGGTCTGGTGCTGTCGGCCGGCCTGCTGACGATCGGCGCGCCCTGGCTGGCGCGGGTTCCCGCGCTGCACGCGGCGCTGGAGGCGTTGGGCTGCCGCAGCCTGCCGGGGTGAGCGCCAGCGTCAGCCGGAATTCGCGCCCGCGAACAGGCGCAGGCCATCGCCCCCGCGCAGCGGCGCGGCGATGCCGATCTCGAGCTCGGTGTTCACGAACCAGGACAGACGCAGGCGCAGGCCGAGGCCGACGCTGGCATGCACACCGCCGTCGTACAGCCCGCCGATGTCGCGCCCGGTTCCGCCGACCTCGAACACGGCGAGCAGGCGCAGCCAGTCGTGCCGGATCGGGCGCAGGTACTCGACCGCGCCGTAGTAGAAGGCGTCGCCCTCGAGGTAGTCGCTGTCATAGCCGCGCAGGCGGCTGGAGCCGCCCAGGCTGAAGTTGTCGCGCGAGCGCGGGCCCTTGAACACGGCGCCGCCTTGCGCCAGCCAGTGCAGGGTCTGGTGCGGCGTGTCGCCCAGCGCGCGGTAGTTGGCGTACTCGAACGTGAGCCGGCCGTAGCCGTAGTCCGAGAGCAGCCCTTCGACCGCGCCCTCGCCGCGGGCCTCGAAGCGGGTTCCGGTCTCGCTGTAGACATCGAAGCGCAGGTCGCGGTACTCGGCGCGTGCCAGGCCCGCGATCGCGGCGCCATCGCGCGGCGGTGCAAACACGCCGTCGGTGGACTGGTTCTGGTAGTAGGCGCCCAGGCCCAGGGTCCAGCCGTGGCGCGGGCGGCCCTCGCTCAAGTCGCGCGAGCGCAGTAACTGCAGGCGGCGGAAGTCCTCGTCGAAGGCGCCCGCCTCGCCCAGCGTGACCTGGGATCGGCGTTCGGCCAGGACGTTGAGGTGGTCGCCGTTGTCGAACAGGAACGGCGCGGCGTAGGAGACGCGCCAGACCCGCTCGCGATCGCGCTCGGGGTCCTCGGGGAAGCGGCCCTCTTCGATGAAGGCAGACAGCCGGTGGTTGCGACCGCCGACGTTGCTCCAGTTGAGCTGCACGCCGTAGCTGTAGTCGCGATCCGAACTCGCGTCGATGCGCGGCACCGGCAGGAAATAGCGCTTCTCGTGCAGCGTGACCCGCAGCAGCACGCCCTGCGGGTGCGGCTCGCTGAGGATCTCGACTTCGCGGAACAGGCCCAGGTCGAGGATGGCCTGGCGGCTGCGTTCGATCAGCCCAGGCTCGGCCGGATCACCGACCGACAGCGCCATTTCGCGCAGCAGGACCGACTCGCGCGTGACGCGGTTGCCCTCGAACGCGATCGCCGCCACCGGCGGCGCCGCGGCCTCGGCCGGGTGCGCGCACAGGCCGAACAGCACTAGCAGGAGGTAGCGGGACTGGCGCGCCATGACGCGCCATTCTCACCCAGATTCCGGTCCGGCGCCTATCGCCGGGCGCAGGGTTGCGACGCCGGAGCCTCAGTCGAAGCTGGCGGCGTAGCCGGTCTCGACCAGGGTCTTCTGCAGCGCGTCGCACAGCTTCAGGTTGGCGGCCACCACACGACCGTGCTTGATGTAGTCGCCGCCACCGCGGAAGTCGCAGACCTTGCCACCGGCCTCGCGCACCAGCAGCACGCCGGCGGCGATGTCCCAGGGCTTCAGGCCGGCCTCGAAGTAACCATCGACCCGGCCGCAGGCGGCGTAGGCGAGATCGAGCGCCGCCGAGCCGGTGCGGCGCACGTCCTCGGCCGTGGCCATCAGCGCATCGAGCGCGGCCAGATGCGGCCGGATGCGGCTGCGCTCACGCGGCGGGAAGCCGGTGATGAGCAGGGCGCCATCGAGGTCGGCGCGCTGGGCGACGCGGATGCGGCGGTCGTTGAGGTAGGCGCCACCGCCCCTGGCCGCGGTGAAGATCTCGTTGCGCAACGGGTCGTAGATGACGCCGGCCAGCGGCTCCTCGCGGTCGAGCAGGGCGATCGAGACGCAGAAGTGCGGGATGCCGCGCAGGTAGTTGCTGGTGCCGTCGAGCGGATCGATCACCCAGGTGTAGCGCGAGCTGCCGCGCTGGCCGCCCTCCTCGCCGAGGAAGGCGTAATCGGGATGGGCGCGCCTGAGCTCGCGTATGATCTCGTTCTCGGCCTGCGAGTCGACCTCGCTGGCGTAATCCTGGCGGGCCTTCTCCACCACCTTGAGGCCGTCGATGCGGCCCATGTGGCGGATCAGGACCTGGCCTGCCTGGCGGGCCGCCTTGACCATCAGATTGACCGCTGGATTCTGCATGCCGGTGCCGGATTCGAGAGGGTGCGGCAGCGCGCCGCGAACCCGCTAGCCTATCAGAATGCCGATCGCCCCGCCCGAACCGACCATGCTCGACAACCTCCACATCGTGCTGGTGGGCACCCAGCACCCCGGCAACATCGGCAGCGCCGCGCGCGCCATGCGCACCATGGGCCTGACCCGCCTGCGCCTGGTATGCCCCGCCGCCTTCCCGCACCCGGAGGCCAGCGCCCTGGCCGCGGGCGCGGACGACGTGCTGGATGCGGCCGCAGTGCACGACAGCCTCGAACCCGCCATCGCCGATTGCCACCTCGTGCTGGGCTGCAGCGCGCGCCGGCGCGGCGTCGCCCTGCCGACGTTCACGCCGGACGAGGCCGCGCAGGAGCTCCTCGCGGCGGCCGCGCAGGGTCCGGTGGCGCTGCTGTTTGGGGCCGAGCGCAGCGGCCTGAGCAACGACGAGCTGCAGCGCTGCCACGGCGCGGTGCAGATTCCGGCCGATCCGACCTTCAGCTCGCTCAACCTGGCCGCGGCGGTGCAGGTGCTGGCCTGGTCCCTGCGCAGGGCCGCGCTGACCGAGGCGCCCGCGCCGTCGCCCGAGCTGCGTCGTGAGCCGCCCGCGACCAGCGCCGAACTGGAAGGCTTCTTCGCCCACCTCGACCGCGCCCTGGTCGCGATCGACTTCCACAAGGGCCGCTCGCCCGAGACCGTGCTGCACCGGTTGCGCCGCCTGTTCCTGCGCGCGACGCCGGACCAGCGCGAGCTGCGCATCCTGCGCGGCATCCTGGCCGATGCCGAACGCATGGCGCGGCTGGCTTCCGCCGCAGGCAGCGCGCGCCCGGGCGGGACCGAATTGGAGTAGGCTGCGGCGCAGGGACGGGGCGCGAACGATCGCGATGATCACTCGGGGATGGCAGGGGCTGGCGGGAGCGTGCGCGTGGCTGCTGGCCGCGCTCGCCGCGCTGTCGCCTGCGACCGGTGCCGAACCCGCGCCGGCGGCGGCCGCAGCGGGCCAGGATGTGCTGGTATTGGGCCGGGTCAGCGACGACCCCAAGCGCCACTACGATGCCCTGCGCGCCCTGCTCGACTATGTCGTGCCGCGCCTGCGCCCCTACGGCGTGCGCGAAGGACGCGTATTGATGGCGCGCGACTTCCAGCAGATGGCGAGCTACCTGCGCCGCGGCCGGGTCGACTGGCTGACCGAGACCGCCGGCATCGCACTGGCCTATCAGGACCGGGTCGGCGCGCGCCCGCTGGTGGCCACGGTGCGCAATGGGGTCGGCCGCTACCACAGCGTGGTCTTCGTGCGGCGCGACAGCGGCATCGACTCGCTCGCCGGCCTGCGCGGCCGCAGCATCGCGTTCCAGAACGCCTACTCGACCAGCGCCTACTTCGCACCTGCCGCGGCCCTGCTCGATGCCGGTCTCGACCTGGAGATCCTGCTCTCGCCGCGCGACCGGCCGGAATCCGACGCCGTCGGATTCCTGTTCGCACGCTCGGAAAGCAATATCGCAACCTGGGTGCACAAGCGCCTGGTCGATGCCGGCGCCTTCAGCAACGTCGACTGGGACGACCTCGAGCGCCTGCCGCAAAGTTTCCAGCAGGACCTGCAGGTGATCCACCACACCGGCGAATTCCCGCGCGCGCTCGAGATCGTGCGACCGGGGCTGCCGCCGGCGTTGGCCGAGGGACTGCGCCGGGTACTGCTGGAGGCAGCCGATGAGCCCGAGGGGGTGGAAGCGCTGCGTCGCTTCTTCGACACCAACCACTTCGAACCGGTGGACGACGCCTTGCGCGCGGACCTCGCCCGCCTCGCACCCGGCGTGCGCCGCATCCGGGCCGAACTGGAATGATGCCGCGCGGCCTGCACCAGCGTTTCCTGCTCGCCATGGCGGCGACCCTGGCGGTGGCGCTGCTGGTGCTGGGCGCGGCCTGGGTGCAGCAGCGCGAAAGCCACCGCGAGATCGCCGCGCTCAGCCGCGGCAGCCTGCAGGAGCTGGCGCTGGGCGCGCTGCGCGGGCGCGGCGAGGCCATGGCCAGCCTGCTGGCCGACGCACTGACCAACCCGGTCTACTACTTCGATCTGCTCGCGGTGGGCGAGATCGCGCGCTCGGCCCTGGCCCAGCGCGACGTGGCCTACGTGCTGGTGTTCGACGCGGAGGGCCGGATCCTGCACGACGGCTCGCCCGACATCCCCGGCTTCGGCCAGCCGATGCAGGACGCCTTCGCCTTCGAGGCCGTGGGCACATCCGGCGCGCACGCGCAATGGTCGGAGCAGGTGGTCGACGTCAGCCACCCGATCCAGATCGGCGACGAGCGCCTGGGCGGGGTGCGCATCGGACTCTCGCTGGCCGGACCGATGCGCATCGAGGCCGAGGCGGTGGCAGCGCTCGAGGGTCGTGCGCGGCAGGCGAGCGAGCGCAGCCTGCTCCTGCTGGCGGTCCTGTTCACCCTGCTGGTGGCGGTGGGCCTGGCCCTGACCCATCTCGTCTCGCGCGCCCTGGTGCGGCCGATCCGCGACCTGGCCGCGGCGGCGCGGGCGATGGAGGCCGGCCAGTACCGCGTGCAGCTCACCAGCGAGCGGCAGGACGAGATCGGCGAACTGATCCGCGCCTTCGGCCGCATGAGCGAAAGCGTCGACCGGCACGATCGCGATATCCGCCGCATCGCCTACGGCGACAGCCTGACCGGCCTGCCCAACCGGCTCGCCTTCCGTGAACTGCTCGACGGCGAACTGAACCAGCGCAAGGGCAGCGGCGAGGGCCTCGCCCTGCTGTTCGTCGACCTGGACGACTTCAAGCGCATCAATGACACCCTCGGGCACGACGCCGGCGACGAAGTGCTGGCCCAGTTCGCCGAGCGCATCCGCCACTGCGTCGAGATCGCCGCGCGCGGCCAGACCTCGCGCGTGGCGCGCTTCGGCGGCGACGAGTTCGTCGCGCTGCTGACCGGCGCGGAGGTGCGCGACGCCGCCGCGCATGCGGCCGAGGGCATCCTCACCGAACTTCAGCATCCGGTGCAGGTGCACGGGCGCCAGGTCTTCCTTGGCGCCTCGGTCGGCATCACCCTGTTTCCCGACGATGCCACCAGCTCCGCCGTGCTGCTCAAGAACGGCGACATCGCGATGTACCAGGCCAAGGTGGCCGGCAAGAATTGCTACCGCTTCTACAGCAAGGCGATGGACCAGGCGGTCGAGCGCCAGGTGCAGCTCGAGGGCGAGCTGCGCGGTGCCTGGGAACGCGGCGAGCTGCAGGTCCTCTACCAGCCGATCGTGGCGCTCGAGTCCGGCCAGCCGCTCGGCGCCGAGGCCCTGCTGCGCTGGCAGCACCCGCGCCTCGGGGCGGTCCCGCCTTCGGTTTTCATCGATGTGGCCGAGCAGACCGGCCTGATCGACGCGCTCGGCCAGGCCGTGCTGGCGCGTGCCTGCGCCGACGCGCTGCGCTGGCCCGACGGCAGCTTCGTCTCGGTCAACGTCTCGGCCCGCCAGCTGCGCGCGGGCGACCTGGCCGAGCAGGTGCGCAGGGTGCTGGACGACACCCGGCTCGAACCTTCGCGGTTGCACCTTGAGCTGACCGAGACCGCGGTGCTGGGCGACGAGGCCCAGGCCATCGCCCTGCTCGCGCGCCTGCGCGCGATGGGCGTGCGCATCTGGCTGGACGATTTCGGCACCGGCTTTTCCGGCCTGTCGCACCTGCGCCGGGTGCCGGTCGACGGGGTCAAGATCGACCGTAGCTTCATCGCCGACATGTTGCGCGACCCGGACGATCTCGCCCTGACCAGCGCCATCATCGCCATGGCGCACTCGCTCGGCATCACCGTCACCGGCGAGGGCGTCGAGGCCCAGGGCCAGCTCGACATGCTGCGCGAGCGCGGTTGCGACCATGCCCAGGGCTTCTGGCTGGGTCGCCCGATGAGCACGACCGAACTCGCCCTGCACCTGAACGATCCGGCCAGCCGACCAACCGGTGCGATGACTTCCGGCACTTAGGGGTGCCGCGGCGGCTGCCCATGCTGTGGCCCGTATCGGGCCGGAGGCGTAGACTTTCGTGTCTTTGTCCCGCCCCCAGGATCCCCCTCCCATGTCCATCGACTTCGAACTCGCCCGCTTCAACCTGGTCGAGCAGCAGGTGCGCCCCTGGGAGGTGCTGGATCCGCGCGTCCTGGATGTCCTCGGACGCGTGCGGCGCGAGGACTTCGTGCAGCCGCGCCACCGCAAGCTCGCCTTCGCCGATGTGGCGCTGCCGCTGGAGCACGGCGAATCGATGATGAAGCCGGTGCTGGAAGGCCGCATGCTGCAGGCGCTGGAGCTGGAAGACGGCGACGAAGTGCTGGAGATCGGTACCGGTTCGGGCTTCATCACCGCCTGTCTGGCCAATCTGGCGCGCGCGGTGGTGAGCATCGATATCCACGCCGATTTCGTCGTCCGCGCCCGCGCCCGGCTGCAGGGCCTGGGCCTGGCCAACGCCCGCATCGAACAGGCCGACGCACTCGACTTCCGTCCCGGGCGGCTGTTCGACGCGGTCTGCGTGACCGGTGCGGTGGCCGAGGCGCCCGCCGCCTTCGCCAGCTGGCTGCGCCCGGGCGGCCGCCTGTTCCTGGTGCGCGGCCTGGCGCCGGCGATGGAAGCGGTCCGGGTCCGACTCGACCCGGACGGTCGGCTGCACCAGGACAGCCTGTTCGAGACCGATCTGCCTTATCTGCGCGGGGCGGAACCCCGCGCGACCTTCGTACTCTAGCTGCCACAGGATGCCCCCATGCGCCGCACCCCGCTCGCCCTGACCTTCGCCCTGCTGTTCGCCTCCGGCGCGCAGGCCACGGACCTGCTGCAGGCCTACGAACTGGCGCGCGAGAGCGACCCCCAGCTGGCTGCCGTGGAAGCCCAGAAGCTGGCCCAGGGTGAGGGCGTGGTGCAGTCGCGTGCCGCCCTGTTGCCGCAGATTTCCGGCTCGGCCAGCCTCGGCCGCGGCCGCAGCGACAGCGCCGGCAGCCAGGTTTTCGGCGGCACGCCGCTGCCGCCGAGCGAGAGCACCTCGCACAGCCGCTCGCGCAGCTTTGGCGTCGACCTCACCCAGACGCTCTACGACCGCCGCAACTACACCAGCCTGCGCGCCAGCCGCGCCCGCGCCGAGCGCGCCGAGGCCGACTACCAGGCCGCGCTGCAGGGCGTTGCGGTGCGCGTGGCGGACGCCTATTTCAACGTGCTGACCGCGATCGAGACCCTGGCCGTGGCGCGCGGCGAGGAGCGCGCGGTCAAGCGCCAGCTCGACCAGGCCGAGCAGCGCTTCGAGGTTGGTCTGACCGCCATCACCGACGTGCACGAGGCGCGCGCCCGCTTCGACGCCGCCCGCGCCAGCACCATTTCGGCGGAGACCACCCTGTTCGACGCGCGCGAGGCGCTGGCCGAGGTCACCGGCCAGCACCTCACCGGCCTGCGCGGCCTGAACGAGAACTTCAAGCCCGAGCTGCCCAGTCCGCAGGATCCGGAGTCCTGGGTGCAAATGGCGCTGGACGCGAACCCGCAGTTGGTCGGCGCCGACCTCGCCCTGCAGGCGGCCGAGCACGACATCGGCACCGCCCGCGCCGGCCACCTTCCGACGCTCGGTCTTTCCGCCGGGTGGAATGACCAGTCCGGCTGGGGCAGCAACCACAACCGCCTGACGGATGGGCGCAGCCGTTACAACAACGCCAGCGACGGCTATAGCGTAGGCATCGGACTGAGCGTGCCGATCTTCTCCGGTTTCGCCACCCAATCGCGCGTGCGCCAGGCCCTGTATTCGCGCGACGCGACGGCAGAGCAGCTGGAACAGAACCGCCGCGCGGTCACGCGCCAGACCCGCAACGCCTACCGCGCCCTGCTCGCCGGCATCAGCGAGATCGAGGCCCGCCAGCAGGCGGTGGTCTCGGCCAGCAGCGCGCTGGAGGCGACCGAGGCCGGCTTCGAGGTCGGCACCCGCACCATCGTCGACGTGCTGCTGGCGCAGCAGCAGCTCGCGAACGCGCAGCGCGAATACGCCCGCGCCCGGCACGGCTTCGTGGTGAACTCGCTGCGCCTGCGCCAGGCCGCCGGCAGCGTGGCTTTCGCCGACGTCGAGAACGTCAACCGCCTGCTGACGCGCGACGCCGAGGCCGCCCTGAGCGCCGAGGTTCCGGAGTAAGCCGGTTGGCCAGGACCCTGTCGATGATCGCCAGGGTCCGCTCCACCGCGCCGCGTTCGCGCTCGAACAGGTGCCTCGCGGCGGCGCCCATCGCCCGCCGCTGCGCGTCGTTCGCCATCAGACGCTGCAGCGCCAGCGCCAGCGACTCGGCGTCGGCCACGCGCAGGGCGGCCTCCTCGGCCAGCATCTGGTCGGTGACCTCGGTG
>JANJTY010000482.1 GCA_024710865.1 Lysobacteraceae bacterium
TCGAGCAGCACGGTCCGTTCCAGATTGATGGCGACCGCCAGATCATGGCTGCCCTCGATGAACTGTTGGCTGCGTTCGTTGCCCAGCGGCGCATGAAGATGAGCGGCGAGTACAAGCCCTGCTATCGGGTCGTTGCAACCGCTGGCTGAGGCGCGTCGCGGCGCCCGGCAGACGCGTCGCTGCTGGAACGCGACCGGCGAACGCCCTTCCTTGGCGACCTTAGTTCCAGCAGCCGGCCGTGGTGGGCGTCCTGGTCACGGTTCCGGCCTGGTAGGCATACGTGAGCGTTCCGCAGGTGGTATCGCTGGTCTGCACGCCCTGGGGGGTGGCGGTCATGGTGTACGCGGTGGCCGTGTTGACGGTGACCCGAAAGGTGTAATAGGCGGACTGGATGCCGCCGCCACCGATGTCGGTGATCGATCCATAGGTGGGGCGATTGGCCCGCCAGCGCTCCTGCAGCAGGGCGAGCTGGTTGAGGCCAGAGGTCGCCTCGCTCCGTCGCGTCTTGCGCACGTGGTCGTTGTAGGCGGGCAGCGCGATGGCCGCCAGGACTGCGATGACCGAAACGACGATCATCAGTTCGATGAGGGTGAAACCGCGATTACGGCGCATTGCCTCGTCCCCAAGTTGGTCTAGCGATGATCCTATCTGCCGTGGAGCGGCAGTTTCTGCCGCTCATCGGTGCGCGCTGCCGCCCATCGTCATGACGGTTGGCGGCGCCTGATCCACGCACGTAGGATGCGCTCCAGGATGTTCCCACAAAGGGCGGACAACATGCCAACCAGCCGTGCCCAAGGCCAGTCCGGCTTCACGCTGATCGAATTGCTCGTGACCCTGGTGGTGCTGGGTGTCGCGATCGCCATCGCGCTTCCGTCCTTCACCGGCTACCGACAGCGTCAGGCGCTCAAGGCCGCCGCGGAAGAATACGTGTCGCTGCTGGCCGAGCGTCGGCAGGAGGCCATCCGTTCCAATGTGATCACTGAAGTCGACTTCAGGACCCTGTCCGCCGCCGGCAGGCTGCCGCCGGGGGTGCAGGTGACCGCGGCGCCCAGCATGGGTACCGACGGAGTGGTCCGCATCGATCCGCGTCGCGGCACCTTGACCGATCTCGCTTCAGCCGGATCGGTGACCCTGGGTATCGGCGACTATTCCCTTCGTTTCGACGTTTCCGCCGTCGGCCGGGGTAGCGTCTGCGTTCCATCCGGCTCCCAGAGCGTGCCGGGTTACCGAGGGTGTTGAGCATGATCAAGCCGCGTATTTCCCTGGCCGCCAGGCCCGCCGTCAAGACGCTGGGCTTCTCGCTGATCGAGTTGATGATCGCCATGGTGGCGGGATTGATCGTGATCGGTTCCGTGACCGCGTTCGCAGTGGCCTCGATCGAGAGCAACGTTCAGAACACGATCTCGACCCGGCTCATGCAGGAGCTGCGCACCACCATGTCGCTCGTGACGCGAGAGATCCGCCGCGCCGGATTCGATCAGCGGGCCCATGAAGGCATCGCGCGCGGCGCCGCCTTCGTCTCGCCCTTCGCGCCCATCGCGCTGGTGCCCGGCCCCGAAGCGGGCGAGTGCATCGTGTTTGCCTACGACGCGACGGGCGGGACTGCCGGCGCGCTCGACGCGGGCGAGATCAAGGGCCTCCGCCGCAGCGTCGGTGCCGGCGGAAATGGCGTGATCCAGTATCACCCGGGCGCCGGCGGTACGCCCAATTGCGCGAACGATGCCGGCTGGGAGGACATCACGGATCCCTTTGCGGTCGACGTGACCTTCTTCCGACTCGCCCACGCGAATGCAGCACCGGCTCCGGTGGTGGCGCCATTGACCGCCCCGCTTTGGGTGCGCGAGCTCGACGTGCAACTGGCTGGTCGTCTGGTGAACGAACCCGATGTGGTCCGGGCGCTCGATTCTCGCGTCCGTATTCGCGCCGATTGCATCCGCATCGCCCTGGACGACTGCCTTTCCGTTCCAGGCGCGGCGCCCACGCCTCCCCCGGCCCCCCCGGGCCCCTGACCTCCTGTTCCGATTCCACTCGAATCCAAGCACCCGGAGTACCAACCATGACTGCCCGATCGCGGTGCATCGTTCCGGCGCGCCCAGCAGCCTTTCCCCAGCGCGGCATCACCACGCTGGTGATCGCGGTGTTGCTGCTGGTCATCCTCTCCCTCGTCGTTCTTTTCGCGACGTCCGTCGGCGTGTTCGAACAGCGCACGGCGACCAACGAGAACCGCGCCAAGCTGGTGCAGTCGCTCGCGGAGTCGTCCGTCAACCTGGCGGCCGAGTTCATGAAGGCGAACACGCGCTGGATCGTGTCCGAGCGCACCAATGGCTGGTTGAACGCCGGCTCCCTGCGCTGGCAGCCCTGCACCCAGGCGGCCAGCGGCACGGGCTTCGATCCCTGCCTCGCCGAGCCCGACTCGGCGCGCCGCGCGTTGATGTACCGCTACGTCGCGGGCGGCAGCATGGACCTGCCGCTGGCTGCGACGGTGCCGGCTGCCGCAGACCTCAGTACGGTCTCGCTCGGCGATGCCGACACCAACGCGACGGTCACCGTGCGCGCCGCGCTCTGCCGCATCGATGACATCGATCCGGACAATCCGGTCTGTTCCTTGAATCCGGAAGAGCCCGGCACGATGGCCATCACCCTGGTCGCGAATGCGGAGATCCCCGGTGAAGGCGCGGTGGCGCAGGCCAAGGAGACGATCGCCACTTTCCGCCTGATCGGCGGCGCAGCCAACGTTCCGCTGGTGGCGTCGGGCACGGTGTCCGGCCTTGGTAATGCGCAGCTCGTGGCCAACCCCAATGCGGGTGGTTTTGGCGTGCCGGCTTCGATCTGGTCGCCGTGTCCGATCGACATCGAAGCCGGTTCGACCGGTTCCAGCGACCCGCTCTGTCCGGCTGCCGGTGGTGGCATCGGCAGCGTCATCACCTGCCACCGCGGCGAGTTCCTGCGCGGCCTGCCCACCGAAGACCTGCTCACGGCGTGTCCTGGCACCAATGCCTGCGGCTGCCCGTCCCTCAACGCCGGCGCACTGTCCGGACACTCGGGAGGTTCCACCCGCGAGAGCATCGACATTCTCGACATCGATGGAGGCGAGGGCGCGCTTCCGGACATCCAGTACTTCCCGCGCGAGCCATGGGACGACCCCAACGATCCCTTCGACGACTCCATCTTCGAGGTCGTGTTTGCCCAGGACGTGGTGCCCGAGGGGCAAACCAGCGTGGCTCAGAACTGCGGCGACTCCGGCAATCAGGACTGTGCTGTTGTTGCCTTGCGCAACCTGGGCGCGCGCGAGATCAACTGCGCCCAGCTTGGCCCCTCGAGCTCGGGCCTGCTCTGGGACCGCAGTGGCGTGTGTTCGCTGCCCGCCGTGGTGGGGTCGCCCGACTTCCCGGTCGTGCTGGTGGTTGATTCCAATATGCGGCTGAACGGCAACACGGTGTTTTACGGCATGCTTTATGTTCGGTCCTCGACCAATTCTGCCGTTCTCGACGGCGCCGGTGGCGTCGAGATCTACGGCATGGCGATCGTGGATGGGGAGGTGGACCTGCAGGGCGGATTCACCGTCGTGTATTCGGAGGAGATCGCGCGGGCCATCATCGAAAGCCCCGCCTTCACCAGCTTCGGCAAGGTGCCAGGTTCCTGGCTCGATGCGCGCAACGCGTTCTGAGGAGAGATCAGTCATGTTTCCTACCGAGAATGTTCGGATGCGCGCCGGCCACGGTTTCAGCCTGATCGAGGTCCTGATCGCGGTCGTGGTGCTTTCGATCGGCCTGCTGGCCCTTGGCGCGCTGCAGACCAGCCTGGTGCGTTCCAGCGCCGAGACCAAGGCGCGTAGCGGCGCGCTTGCTCTGGCGGAGGACGAGTTGGAGCGCGTGAGGGCTTTCACGGCGCGGGTGGGCACGGTGGACGGCGAGTCCTATAGCACACTGGTGCCGATTACCGAGGCGAACGCCCAGGTGATCGCCGATGCGGATAGCGCGGTGGGCGGCTCGCGCGGCGGCGTCGAATACCGGCGCTGGCGCGATGTGCAGCGCTACATCTGGAATTCGTCGACCAACCGCTTCGACGCCTGGACCGGCGCCATGAACGCGACCGACCAGGCGGTGGTGCAGGCGAACGGCAACCTGGTTCCTGGCGTCGAGTTCAAGGTCGCTACCGTGTTCGTGAGCTGGCAGGACGCGCAGCAGGGTACGCGCAGGGTTCGCGTGTCCGACTCCATCAGCGCCATCTCCCCGAGCGAGAGCGCCAAGGTCCGCGATGCGCGGCGCGGCGGCGTCCGGCGTCCGGAAGTGTTGATCCGAGATCCCTCGCTCGAAGGCGGCGTGATCCCGATCGCGATCGACTCGGGCGACGGCGCGCGCGAGACCGCCGCGACCAATCCGCGACCGGAAATCGTCAGCCAGGGCAACCGCTCGACCGTGGTCGAGACCCGCTTCGACGTGCTGACCTTCTCCGACGTGGGTAGCCAGCTCTCCCAGGTCCAGCGCCGGGTCGAAACCGCCATCGTGGGCTGCACCTGCGACACGGCCGCCGCCGGCACCGGCCCGGCCCGCCGTCCGACCTACTGGAACGGGACGCGCTACACCGCGCCGCCCGTGGCGTCCTACACGCCCATCGCCGGAGCCGCCACCGGCAACGGCCAGAATGCGATCACCCAGAGCACCCTGTGCGAAGCCTGCTGCCGCGATCACCACGATCCCTCCGGCGAAACCGGACCCAAGTTCGATCCGCTGCGCAGCAGCCACGTGCATCACAGGATTGATGCTGCGACCGGTGAATTGGTGGCTGCATCCTC
Organism: Lysobacteraceae bacterium; assembly: GCA_024710865.1. Lineage (GTDB taxonomy): Bacteria > Pseudomonadota > Gammaproteobacteria > Xanthomonadales > Xanthomonadaceae > JANJTY01. Next base: position 4,796 of record JANJTY010000482.1, read on the forward strand.
GGGGCGCTACCTGGAATCCTGCCGCCTGATCCGTGTCGACGGCGTCTGGTCGGTGGCAGCCGACATGTTCAGTGAGCACCTCGGCCTTCTGGCGACCGCAGATGACGCCCAGTCGCCCCTTCCTGCGCAAACGGCGCAGGAAAACTACGAAGACTTCGTGATCGACTACCTGGCTCAGAGCCGCCTGCCGCCCGGCGGCACTGTGGACGCCGATGCGGTCGCGGCCAGCTTTGGGTTGGACGAGCCCAGCAGCATCGAGATCGAGAAGCCGGCGGCGTCGCCGGCCTGCCCCGGCCCGCACTGCCGCTTCCTGCACAGCCGGGGCATGTACATCGATTACCTCGAGTCGGATGCTCAGTCGCGCATTACCTCGGCACTGTCCGGTTGCCAGGAGACCGGGTCCGATCGGGTCTTCTGCATCCTGCCCTACCTGCCCTTTACCACCATCAACACCACCGAGCTGGCGCGCTGGAGCACCCGCGACTCCAGCGTCGTCGAGGTCTCCAACACCCTGTCGCAGATCTTCGGTGATCCGAACGATCCCAAGGCCGGCGTGGTCAACAGCGTGACGGCCG
>JANJTY010000483.1 GCA_024710865.1 Lysobacteraceae bacterium
GGGGCGAGAGCGGGGGCTGAGGACTGGCGAAGCGTTGCCTTTGCTTCAGCGAATCCCGAATCCCCAATCCCGAATCCCGGCCTCCTCACGGCTCCCACCCGTAGAACCCCACGAACGGCGGGGTGTAGGGCAGCTTGTCGAGGCAGGCCGCATCCAGCTCGGCCGGATCGAGGGTGTCGAGGAAGCGCGCCACCAGCTTCGGCGTGCAGGCGATGGGCAGGACGTTGTGACCCTGGCCGCGCAGGACGAGGTGGCGGGCGCGGGGCAGGCCTTCCAGGACCGCTTCGCCGTAGCGCGGCGGGGTGACCGGGTCGTACTCGCCCGAGAGCAGGAGGGCGGGAACCTCGCTGCGCAGGGGGTCGTGGAAGTCGGCCGGGCGCGGCTTCGTTGGCCAGACCTCGCACTGGGCCTGGCTGAAGGCGATGAACTCGGTGCCCAGCACGGTGCCGGCGTCGGCCTCGTCCACGCGCAGCAGGGGCACGTCCTCGCCGCACATCACCGACAGCTGCATGCCGTGGTTGATCATCTCGCCGAGCTGCTGGGTCAGCAGCTGCGACTGCGCCATGAGCAGTTCGGGACGTCCCTGCTCGAGCTCGTGCAGGGCCAGCGGGAGAAGGGCGGCGCTGGCGGGGCTGTAGGAGAACATGCGCAGGACCGCGGCGACGTGGCCGAAGCGCAGGGTCTCGTCCTTGGCTTCGCCCGTGACCGGGTCGCGGAAGCGAACCGCACGCGGCGCATCGCGCAGCGAGGTCGAGACCCGGTCCATCAGGTCGCGCACCGATCCGAAACGATCCGTGCACGCTGCGTCCCCGGCGCAGCGCGAGAAATGCAGATCCAGCGCCGTCTCCAGGTTGCGCGCGTGCTCCTGGCCGAGGTACAGGCTGTTCGGCACCACGCCATCGAGCACGACGGCGCGGGTCTGCGCGGGGTAGCGCTTGGCGTAGTGCTGCGCCACGCGCGTGCCGTACGAAATGCCGACCAGGTTCACCTGCGCCGCGCCGATCGCCACGCGCACTGCTTCAAGGTCCTGGATCGCATCGAGCGTTCCGAACTGGCGCAGGTCGTTGTCCTTCGACAGCGCATCGCGGCAGCGCTCGGCAAAGCGGCGCGCGGCCTCGAGGTCGTCCGCGTCCTCGCCCTCGGTGAAGGCTGCCTTGCCCGCGTCGTCGCGGCAGACCAGCGGGTTGGACGCGCCGGTGCCGCGCTGGTCGAGCAGCAGCACATGGCGCTTGCGCCGCACGTCGCGGAAGGCAGCGTGCAGGCCAGGATAGCCTTCGCGCGCCGACTGTCCCGGGCCGCCGGCCAGCATGAAGACCGGGTCGGGTTCGCCTTCGCCGTCAGCCGGCACCCAGGCCAGGGCGAGTTCGATGCGGCGAGCGTCCGGCTCGGCATGGTTTTCCGGCACGCTGAAGGTCGTGCAGTGCGCCTCGACCGTGCTCGCGCTGCCTGGTGGGGCCAGGGTGCAGGCTTCGAACTCGAGGCTGCCCAGTTGGCGCGCGTCGGCCGGGTTCGAAAGCGAGAGGGCCAGAACGGCCAGGGGCAGGAGGAGCTGTTTCATCGTCGATCCGGAGTTACGGTCCATTGCCAGCTGGCATGATGGACGCAGTGGGAGAGCGGGATGTGACGGGCGCCGTGGACTCGATGCGGGACTGCAGGCGCTGAAGCTGGACGCGGGTCATCGCGGCCAGCCCGGGATCGCTGCTGCGCGGCAGCTGCGAAAGACCCTGCCGCACCTTAGCAGAGGCGCTCGCGGAATCGCCTTGCAGCCAGTGCACGGCGCCCTCGGCGAGGCTGCGCCGGGCCGCGTCCACCACACCACCTTTCGCCCGTGCCAACCAGGTGGTTGCGCCGGCGCCGTGTCCGCGCTCCAGCGCAGCAAACAGCGACAGCTCGATCGCCAGCGACTGGCGGAAACCATCGGGGTACTGGTCGATACCGGCCTCCACTTCGTCCAGATGTTGGCCGGCGGTGGCGATATCGCCGCGGTCCCAGGCATGCAGGTAGGCCAGCAAGGCCGTGCTGAGGCGGCGCAGGGGCTCGCGGTCAGGTGAATCGAGCGCCTGCTGCAGCGCGCCTGCATCCAGCTCGCCCGGTCGGGTTCCGCCCATGCTTTGCCCGATGAGACCGGTCAGCAGCACCCGAACGCGCACCGATTCGCCGCCGCGCAGCATCTCGAGGTATTGCATGCCGTCGCTGAGGAAGCCGCCGGCGCGGAACGGGGTCGCGGTCAAGAGAAAGATCAGCGACGAGAAGGCGGCGACCAGCGTGCCGTAGGCACCGATGCGGCCCTCGAAGGCCAGCGTGACCGCCACGCCCAGCGCAGCGAGAAGCAGGCTGGCGAGCGGGCCGCCCAGGATCAACCGACGCAGCTGAGGCTCTGCCGGATGCGCCGGATCGGGCAGGGCCGCGGCGAGGCCACCCAGGGTGCCGGCATTCCAGAACCAGTCGAAGCGCAGCCCCTCGACGGTGCGCGTGAGCCGGAACGGACCCACGATGAGGATCAGGAAGCGCATGCCGCGGCTGATGCCGCCGGCCAGGTGCCCGAGTTCGTGCACGGCGATGACCAGCAGGTAGATCAGCGGCAGCGCGAGCAGGTCGGCCGGGCCGAGCGCGTCGAGCAGAGGCCGCAGGGTGCCGTGTTGCGCCGCCCAGCGCGCCACTCCATAGCCGAGCAGGGCACCTGCCGCGCCGCCCGCGAGGGCCAAGGCAAGGGATCGTGCGGAAGACCTGGACGAACGAGTCATGCGTCGGTGCTCCGTCGCGGCCTGCGGGCCGCCTTGTCGGGTGCCGTCGGCGGTGGGTCGAGGGGCGCGTTCGGATACAGCGCGACCGCGAAGGCGTAGAAATCGCCGTCCTCGGCCGGCTGCTTGGCGATCGCTTCGTACTCCATCCAGAACGCGTGCAGGCGACGGTACAGGCGGTCCGCCTGGGCGCGGTCGAGCTTCAGGACATTGCGGTAGGCCATCAGCGAACCGGGTGCGGGCGCGCTGTGCCGGACGTCGATGCGTCCCTGCTCCAGGCCGCGCGCGATCTCGAGCCGGGTCTGGTCGAACACGAAGGCGAGCAGGGCTTCGCTGCGCTCGCGGTCGGACGTGGACCCGCTGCCGAGCGCATCCCGGTCGAGCACGAAGTCGCGCGCGGCGGCGCGGTAGTGGCGCTCCTGGATGCCGGAGACGAGGCGGCTGCGTTGCACGAAAACCAGGCCGTGCTTCTCCAGCTGCTGCACGTGGTAGTAGAGCCGTGTGGGCGGACAACCCAGCTCGGCGGCCAGCTGCTTCACCGTCTTCGCCTCGGGCACGAGCGAGTACACCACGAACGAGCGCACCGGATCGGCCAGCACGCGCAGCAGTGCGGGGTCCAGGCTCATCCGGTCCTTGATGCGACGCTGCGTGACGATGGACATTCAAGCATCCAAACCATTCAATATGATTGAATGATACAGGTCGGCCTGCGGACGGCAAGCATGACCGATGGCAGGGGGCGCCCAGGGCGAGACCGTCGGCGGGCGGCAAGGGCCCTGCCGACGGCTGCAGCCCTATCTTTCACGGCGGGAGACGCTGGCCTTGGGCGAGACCAACGGCGCTCGGCATCGACGGCAGCGCCGACCTCGGCACGGTCGGCGGCCGTTCCCCACGAGTGCGCTCAGCGGCTGCTGACGTACTTCTCGCGGCGGATGTGCGGCACCGGCAGGCCGAAGCCCTTCAGCGCCTCGAAGCAGGCATCGACCATGTTCGGGTTCCCGCAGAGGTAGGCGATGTCGCCTTCCGGATCGGGCGCCAGCGCTTCCAGCGCGGTCTGCACGTAGCCTTGCCGCATCTCCGGCAGCGGTTCGGCGGGCAGCTCGCGCGAGAAGCACGGGATGAACCGGAAGCCGGGGTTCTCGCGCGCGAAGGCGAGGAAATCCTCGCCATAGATCAGCTCAGCCGGGCTGCGTGCGCCGAACAGCAGCACCACCTCGATGCCGCGCTCGCGGATCTGCTGCGCCAGCTGCGGCAGCATGGCGCGGTAGGGCGTGACGCCGGTGCCGGTGGCGATCAGGAGGTAGCGCCGGTTGGCGTCGTTCGGCATCAGGCAGAAGCGGCCGTAGGGGCCGCTGGCCTCGATCGTCCCGCCCTCGGGCAGGCCCTCGAACAGGGCCGTGGCCGCGCCGCCGGCGACGTAGCTGACCGCGATCTCGACCGCTTCGCCCGGGCCCAATGCGTGGTCGTGGATGGTCGCGAGCGAGTAGCTGCGCTTGGTCGTGGTGCCGTCCGGGTAGTGGAAATGGACCTGGATGAACTGGCCCGGGATGTAGTCCAGCGGCGCGCCGTCGTCGCGCACGAAGGACAGGTGCGCCACGCTGGGCGCGAGCATGCGGCGGGCGGTGAGCTTGAGCGGGAAGTGGGCGGGCACGGGCTTCGAGGTTCTGTGGCTGATCCGGGGACTCACGCCCGTGGGCAGGCGCCGGCATGCGCGGGGATCGCTGGGCAACCCTCGCCGGCCTGGCGGCAACGGGGTCGATATACTAGCCGCTTCGTTGCGCCACCGTGATTGGCGCACTCCGCGGACGCCCCATGACCACCGTTCCCGCGCTCGACATCGTCGAGCTCAAGAAGACCTATGGCGGCAAGGTCGAGGCGCTCAAGGGCGTCTC
>JANJTY010000493.1 GCA_024710865.1 Lysobacteraceae bacterium
ACGCCGGACCGACGCGGCCCTGGCGCGCGTGCTCGATGGGACAGCGCATCCCGACGTCGTGCTGGTCGAAGCCGCGAGCGCGGCAGACGAGCGCCTGGCGCGGATGGACGCTGCCGGCGTGGGCGTGCTGGTCCTGGGTCGAGGCGCGCGTCGCATCCCCAAGCGGCGCGGCGTCCGCGGCGTGGACCTGGACTTCACCGTGATGCAGCGTCGTCGCTTCCTGCAAGCGGTGGCGATGGCGGCCGGACGCGCGGAGGCCAGCGCGCTGGTCGGCGAGTCGCGCGACCCGCCTTCGCGCCTTGCGCCCAGCCGTGATGAGGCCTTGGCCGCGCATCAGCTGATCCTGGTCGCCGAGGACAACGCCTACAACCAGCAGGTGGTGCTGCGCCAGCTGGCGCTGAGCGGCTACACGGCCGACATGGTCTCGAATGGCGAAGAGGCCTGGCGCAGCTGGCAGGAAACGCCCTACGCGCTGGTGCTGACCGATCTGCACATGCCAACGCTCGATGGCTACGGCCTGACCCGACGGATCCGCGACGCGGAGGCGGGACGGCGGCACACGCCAATCATCGCCCTGACCGCCAACGCCCTGCACGGCGAGCGCGAGCGCTGCCTGCAGGCCGGCATGGATGCGTATCTGGCCAAGCCCGTGATCCTCGACGACCTGCGTGCCCTGCTCGATCGCTGGCTGCGGCGCGAGCCGGACGCGATCGGAAGCGACCCGGCGCCGCTGTCGATGCAGGCGCTGCACGACTTCGTCGGCCGGGATCCGGTCGAGATCGCCCGCTTCCTGCGCGGCTTCCTGAGCAATGCCGCCCGTCTCGGCGAAGGCATCGAGGTGGCCTGGACCGGAGGCGACGTCGCTGGCATTGGCGTCCACGCACACACGCTCAAGACCTCCGCCCGGATGGTGGGTGCCGAGGACCTGGCGCGTCTGTGCGAAGCCCTTGAACAGGCCGGCCTCGACGACGACAGGGCGCGGGTGGAGCAGGCGCTGCCCGCCTTCCGCGAGGCGCTGAAGCGTTGTTCGGCGGAAGCCGCTGCCTTGGCTGGCTAGGCGTTCGACGCTACCCCTGGACGTGCCGGGTGTGGCTCGCTGGCGCAGGACGCGGCCAGTCCAGGCGCGACCTCAGTCACGCCGCAGGATTCCAAATGCAAAGCGGCGCCCGTGTCCCTGCCTGATCGCGAGGTGGATCCACAGCATCGCGAAGGGTTCGAGGTAGCGCGCCGCGCTCAGCGGTCCACAGTCGATCGCGTCGAAACCGATCAGGCTGGCCAGGGCCAGCACGCGCTGACGCGCGTCGGCATCGTCGCCGCAGACGGGCATCACCGGCATGCCACCGACATAGGCCGGGTCGGCCATGTTCTCGGCCCCCGTGGTGTTGAAGGCCTTCACCACGCGCGCGCCGGTGGCGAGCCTGGCCAGTTCCTCGGCGGCCGAGGTGGTGGTGCCAACGCTCAATCCGGAAAGCCCCGGCGCGAGCGGATTCGTGGCGTCGACCAGGATCCTGCCCTGCCAGTCCGCCAGGCCCGTCGCGATGCCCGCCACCGCGGCGTGCGGCACGGCCAGTATGACCACATCGGACGCCGCGATGGCCTCGCCCGTCGGCAGCAGGCGAACCGCGTCACCCAGTTCGGAGACGGCGGCGCGGTACTTGTCCGGATCGGGCACGCCAAGCACGACCGTCTCGCCCTTCCGGATGAAGGATCGGGCGAGCGCAAGGCCAACGTTGCCGGCGCCGAGGATGGTGATGCTCATGACGGTCTCCAGAACGGTGTGGTGTGGGTGGGGTGCAGGCTCGGATGGGCGCGGTGGAGTCGCTGCGAAGCGGCAGCGCACGCGCTGGCGATGGTGGCAAGTACCTGCGCCATCGCGTTCGAGCGCGCGCTCACCGTCCCAGCGCCTCGACCACCAGACGGGCCGTCTCCTCGCCCGAGAAGTTCTGCTGGCCGGTGATCAGGTTGCCATCGCGCACGGCGAAGCCGCGCCAGGGGCCGGCCTGGACGTAGTTCGCGCCGATCGCCCGGAGGCGGTCCTCGATGCGCCAGGGCATCAGAGGCTGGCCGCGCGGCAGCAGGCCCTGCGCCCACAACGTCGCATCGGCAACGTCCTCCTCGCCGTTGGAAAAGCCGGTGACGGTCCTGCCCTTCGCGAGGTAGTCCCCGTCCGGCCCCTTGGCGAAGGCCAGGAGCGCGACGCCATGGCAGAGCGCGGCGGCGACCTTGCCGGCGGCGTGGAAGGCGGCGAAGGTCTCCTGCAGCGCGGCCGCCGCCTCGAAGCCGAACATCGGCGCCTGGCCGCCGGCCACGAGGATGCCGTCGAAGGCATCGAGCTCGAGCTGCGCGATCGGCCGCGTGTCGTCCACCCGCGCGCGGAGCTCGGGAGTGTGGATGAAGCCCTGGCTGATCAGGTCGGTCCGGCTGTAGCCGCTGGCGTCGTTGGGGTCGCTCATCGCGTCGGCCTGGCAGGCGCCGCCGTCCGGGCTGAACAGCTCGACCGCGTAGCCGGCCTCGGTGAAGACGTGGAAGGGGTGGGTCAGCTCGCTCCACCAGAAGCCGACCGGCCAGCCGGTCGTGCTGGATAGGGTCGGGTTGGCGATCACGATCGCGATGCGCTTGCGGGCGCTGGCGTTCAGGGGGTTGGCATCCTTGAGGCTCATGGCGTGCGGCTGTATCGGAGAAGTGCGATCAGCCTGCGGCCTTCCGCTTCCTGGAAAAATCCTGTGCAATGCGACTTTCTGTTGTCATTCGAGGCAACAATGGAGCTCGCGTCCCTGCGCGCCTTCGTCAAGGTGGTCCAGACCGGCAGCTTTACCCGCGCGGCCGAGGCACTGGACACCCAGAAGGCGCACCTGTCGCGCGTCATCACCCAACTGGAGAAAGGCCTCGGCGCTCGCCTGCTCGAGCGCAGCACGCGCTCGCTTTCGCTGACCGAGGTCGGACGCGATCTGTTCGAGCGCGCCGTGGGCATCCTGGCCGCGGTCGAGGAGGCCGAGCGCGCCGTCCAGAAGGCGCAGGGCGAGCCGCGCGGGCGGCTCAAGCTCACCTGCGGCGTCGAGTTCGGGATGATCGCGGTGAGCGGCTGGATCGCCGATTACCTCGAACGTTATCCGCAGGTGCGGGTGGATGCCGACTTCACCAGCCGGGTGCTCGACATCGTGCACGAGGGCTTCGACCTGGCGATCCGCGTCGGCCCGCTGGCCGACTCCGCGCTGGCGGCGCGGAGGCTGGGCGACCTGCACTACGGGCTCTACGCCGCTCCGGACTATCTCGCCGCGCGGGGCACGCCGCAGCATCCCGACGATCTGGACCGGCATGAGAGCCTGGCCTTCGCCGGCGGCAGCCACCAGGCCACCTGGACCCTGGGCAATGGCAAGGACTCGCGCCGCGTCGAGCTGGAGCCGCGACTGAAGGCCAACAACGTCTTCGGCATCCGTGAAGCGGCCATTGCCGGGCTCGGCATCGCCCAGCTGCCCCGCGTCGTCGCGGACTCGGCCGTGCGCGCCGGCACCCTGCTGCACGTGCTGCCGGCCTGGTCGCCTGCGCCCGTGCCGGTGCATGCGGTCTTCGCCAGCGCGCGTTACCTGACGCCCAAGGTGCGGGCCTTCATCGACCTGGCGGCGCAGCGGATGTAGCGTGCCACAGGCGATCCACGCACCGAGCGGGAAGCCGCGCGGCCACTGCGGCTCGGCGCATCGCCGGCACGCTTCGTCGAGACGATGGAACCGCCCAGGCCTGCGGCCGGTCGAGTCATCACCAAACCTGTTGGGACACCGCGATGCGCGCACTGCTTCTTCTGTTGTTGGGACTCGCCAGCCAAGCCGTCATCGCCGGCTCGCTGGCCTTCGTGGCCAACGCACCGCAGCAGTTCGACTTCGTCGACGTGCCGCGCCTGCCGCAGGGTTTCGGCGCTGGCGAGTTCACCCTCAGCCTGTGGATAAAACCGGATGCGAGCCATCCGGTCGGCCCCACCTGGCGCGCCAGCAAGATGCAGCTGACGCACTGGAGCGATGCCGATCCCGAGCCCTATTCCGGCGATGGCTGGTGGCTGGCCGGCAACTTCCTGCTCGACGGCCACACCCGCCCCGAGGGTTTCCTGGCCGGCGCCACGCGCGAGGGCACGTTCAGCCTGCAGTTCTACGGTGGCGGCCGCCTGCGCTGGATGTTCGCCGACGGCGACCTGGAGGTTCCCGGCAAGGTCTGGGCGGTGCAGGCCTGGCCGGCGTCCAACGCACCCAGCCTGCTGGACGGCCGCTGGCATCACGTGGCCGCGGTGCGGCGCTGGCGCGAACCGCAGGGCGCGACCCTTGAGCTGTGGATCGACGGCACGCGCGTCGCGCAGACGGACATCCCCGAACGGGTCGACATGCGCCGCTGGTGGGACGCCCTCGCCCACCCCGACGACCCGCCGGAGCTGGGCGGCTGGGCGATCGGCGCCGAAGTCATGACCGCCTGGGACTATGTGTTCAACCAGTACGAGGACTACAAGGGCCAGATCGACGACCTGAGGTTCTGGAACCGCGCGCTGTGGCCGGCGGAACTGGCCGGAGGCACATCCAGCGCGGCGGGGCTGGCCGCGCATTTCAGCTTCGACGAGGGCCAGGGCACGCATGCCGCCGACCGCCTCGACCCCGACTACCGCCTGCAGATCCATCGCGGCACGCCACAGACCTGGTCGCCCGAGTCCGCGCCCGCTGCCGCGGCGCTGGGCGCGGACATGCGCTGAGTCCAACGCCACGCCCAACCCCATACCACCCCAAACCCACGAGCACGCCCGCAAGGTGCGTCCGGCCCGGCGTCTTGC
>JANJTY010000506.1 GCA_024710865.1 Lysobacteraceae bacterium
TTCGCCGGGATGATCGGCGTCACCGCGTTCGGCTTGTTCCTCACCCCGCTCTTCTACCGCCTGCTGCGCCGCCGCCCGCTGCGCCAGGCCTCGTCCGTTTCCCTGGAGGTCCAGCATGCCTAGGTTCCACCTTCCCACCCCTGCCCGCCTGCGTCCGCTCGCGCTCGCGCTGGCCTTGGCGAGCACGCCGCTGCTGGCCGGCGACACGATCGGGACCGGCGACAGCCAGGTCCGCGTGCCGGCGCACTTCACCCAGGCGGACGGCACCCAGGCCGTGGCCTGGTCGCTGCTGGGCGATGCGGCGCTGCCGGCCCTGGTGCAGCAGGCGATGCAGGCCAACACCGACGTGCGCAAGGCCCTGGCCCGACTGGCCCTGGCCCGCGCCGGCCAGGGTGCCGCGCGTGCCGATGCGCTGCCGCAGGGCGGCGTCGACGCGACGCGGCAATCCGGCCGGCCGGAGCCGTCGCCCTGGGCCGGCAGCGTCGAACTGTCCTGGGAGATCGACCTGTTTGGGCGACAGGCGCGGCGACGCGAGGGCGCCCGCGCCCGCGCCGAAGCCGCCGCGGCCGAGCTGGCCGCGGTGCAGGTGGCGGTGGCATCCGAGGTCGCACGCGCCTGGTTCCAGCTGCAGGGCGCGCGCGAGGTCCTGGCCCTGCGCCAGCGCTCGCTGCGGGCGCAGGAGGCCGTCGTGGACCTCGTCCGCGACCGGGTCGAGCTCGGCGACGCTGCGCCCGGCGACCTCGCGCGCAGCCGCTCCGAGGCCGCGGCCGAGGCGGCCGAACTGGAGCAGGCGCGCGACACCGTCTTCGCCCTCGAGGCCCGGCTCGCCCTCCTGCTCGGCGAACCGCCGGGCACCTGGCGTGCGCCGCCGCCGGTGGCCCTCGCGCCGCTGCAGATCGCCGCCATCGCCGTGCCGGATCCGGCCGCGCTGCTGCAGGCGCGCCCCGATGTGCGGGCGGCCGAGCGTGCCCTCGCCGCGCGCGCCGCCGATGCACGCGCCGCCGCCGCGGCGCGCTTTCCCTCCCTGCACCTGGGCGGTCTGCTGGGCTTCCTATCCGGCGATCTCTCCGGGCTGTTCTCCTCCTCGGCGGACACGCGCACGCAGGGCGGGACGCTGTCCTGGGGACTCCTTTCCCTGCCCCGCGTGCAGGCGCAGTACCGTGCTGCGCAGGCCGAATCCGGCCTGGCCCTGGCCGAGTACGAAGCCGTGGTGCTGCGCGCGATCGAGGAAACCGAGGTCGCGCTTCAGCGCCATGGCTCCGCCAGCGAGCGCCTGCAGCGGCGGCTGGAGTCGGCCGCACAGGCCTGGATCGCGGCGGAGGCGACCCTGGCCCGCTACGAGGAGGGCGCGGCGCCCTACCTCGATGCGCTGTTCGCGCGACGCGATGCCCTGGCGGCGGAACTGGCGGCCGTGGAGGCCCTGACCGGGCAGCGCATCGCCGTAATCGACGTGCTGCGCGCCCTGGGCACGGCGCCAGCGGGCGCGGCGGGCTGAGTCGGCGCAGTCTTCGTCATCGCTCCGGTGCGCTGAGCGAGGGGCTGGAATTGCGCCGGGCCCGAATCAGACTGCTGGCCGGGCCCGGCGCTGCCTGCACTCAGACGGTGCAGGTACCGCAGCAGCCAGCGGTCGATGCGGGGACGGCATCCGCGCCGGCCGGCACCGCGCGGTAGCCGAGCCCGGCCAGGGCCGCGACCACCGCCGCAGCATCGAATCCGCCTGCGGCTTCGACGCTGCCGGCGGCCATGTCGACCTCGACCCGGGCCGCCGGATCGATGCCGCGCAGGGCCTCGGTGATGCGGCGCACGCAGCTGCCGCAGGTCATTGGACTGACGCTGAACTTCATGGTGGATGTCCTTCATGCAGGCCGGCGGGAGTGCCGGCGATGGACGAGGCTCCGGGTTTCCACCAAGGCAAGGTCAAGCCGCGTGCAGGGATCGTTTGACCTTGCCATCATGGGAAGCTGCACGCTGCGTCCATCCCACCGCAGGAGTCTTTCGATGCACGCCGCTGTCGCACCGCCCCCGCCCGCCGCAGGCGATCCCATCCGCTTCGGCGTCACCGGCATGACCTGCGCCTCCTGCGCCGGGCGGGTCGAACGCGCGCTGGCGGCCGTGCCCGGCGTACGCGCGGCCAGCGTGAACCTGGCCACCGAGGCCGCCACGGTCGAGACCGACGGCAGCGTCTCCGCCGCCCGTCTGGCCGAAGCCGTGCAGGACGCGGGCTACGGCGTGGCGAGCGAGGAGATCTCGATGGCCATCCTCGGCATGACCTGCGCCTCCTGCGTCGGCCGGGTCGAGAAGGCCCTGGCCGCGGTGCCGGGCGTGCGCAGCGCCAGCGTCAACCTGGCCAGCGAGTCGGCGCGGATCGAGGTGCAGGCCGGTACGCCGCGTGCGGCGCTGGAGGCCGCCGTCGCCGCTGCCGGCTACCAGGTCGCGCCGGACAGCGAGACCATCGCTGCGACGGAGGCGGGCGCGGCCATGCCGACTGCACAGGCGCGCGCCGCCGAGCGCGAACGCCGCCACCTGATCCTCGCCGCCCTGCTCTCGCTGCCGCTGGCCCTGCCCATGCTGGGCATGCCCTTCGACCGGCACTGGGCCCTGCCCGGCTGGTGGCAGCTGGCGCTGGCGACGCCGGTGCAGTTCTGGCTCGGCGCGCGCTTCTACCGCGCGGCCTGGGGCGCGCTGAAGGCGCGCGCCGGCAACATGGACCTGCTGGTCGCGCTCGGCACCAGCGCCGGCTACGGCCTGAGCGTCTACCACCTGCTGTTCACCACGCCGCATCACGGCGAGCCGCCGCTCTACTTCGAGGCCTCGGCGGTCATCATCACCCTGATCCTGATGGGCAAGTGGCTGGAGGCGCGCGCCAAGCGCCAGACCACCGAGGCCATCCGCGCCCTGCAGGCGCTGCGCCCGGCCATCGCGCGCGTGCGTCAGGCCGATGGCCGCGAGGCTGAAGTGCCGGTGGCCAGCGTGCGCGTCGACGACCAGGTCGTGGTCCTGCCGGGCGAGCGCTTCCCGGTCGATGGCGAGGTGCTCGAGGGCCGCAGCCATGCCGACGAGTCGCTGGTCAGCGGCGAGTCGCTGCCGCTGCCGAAGGAGCCCGGCGACCGCGTCACCGGCGGCGCGGTCAATGCCGAGGGCCGCCTGGTGGTGCGCACCGTCGCAGTCGGCGCCGAGTCGGTGCTGGCGCGCATCATCCGCCTGGTCGAGGACGCGCAGGCCAGGAAGGCGCCGATCCAGCGCATCGTCGACCGCGTCAGCGCGGTGTTCGTGCCGGTGGTGGTGGCGATCGCGCTGCTGACCCTGCTTGGCTGGGGTCTGTCCAGCGGCGACTGGACCCAGGCCACGCTCAATGCGGTGGCCGTGCTGGTCATCGCTTGCCCCTGCGCGCTGGGCCTGGCCACGCCCACCGCGATCATGGCCGGCACCGGCGTGGCCGCGCGCGCCGGCATCCTGATCAAGGACGCCGAGGCGCTGGAGACCACGCGCACCCTGCGCACGCTGGCCTTCGACAAGACCGGCACCCTGACCCAGGGCAAACCGGAACTGGTCGCGCTGCAGGCGGTGGACGGCGACGAGGCCTGCCTGCTGACGCAGGCCGCGGCGCTGCAGCAGGGCAGCGAACATCCGCTGGCACGCGCCGTGGTCGCGGCGCAGCGCGCCAGCGCCGTCCTACCCGCGCCGGCCGCGGCGATCACCGCGCTGCAGGGGCGTGGCATCGAAGGCCGCATCGACGGGGTGCGCGTGGTGCTGGGCAGCAGCCGGCTGATGCAGGAGCTCGGCATCGGGCTTGGCTCGCTTGCCGCCGCCGGCGAGGCCGAGGCCGGACGCGGACGCTCGGTGTCCTGGCTGGCCACGGAGGGCTCACAGGGACTTGCGCTGCGCGGCCTGCTCGCGTTCGGCGATCCACCGCGGCCGGAGGCGGCCGAAGCCATCCGCGCCCTGCGCGCGGCTGGACTGCGCACGGTGATGGTCTCTGGCGACAACCGCGGCGCGGCGCTGGCGGTAGCCGCGGCCATCGGCATCGACGCGGCCGACGTGCGCGCCGCGGTGTTGCCGGGCGACAAGGCCGAGGTGGTGCGCGAGCTGGCCGCTGCCGGTCGCGTGGGCATGGTCGGCGACGGGGTCAACGACGCTCCGGCCCTGGCCGCGGCCGACGTCGGCTTCGCCATGGGCAGCGGTACCGACGTCGCCATGCATGCCGCCGGCGTGACCCTGATGCGCGCCGATCCGCGCCTGGTGGCCGACGCCATCGACATCTCGCGCCGCACCACGCGCAAGATCCACCAGAACCTGTTCTGGGCCTTCGTCTACAACGTGGTCGGCATCCCGCTCGCGGCGGCTGGCCTGCTCGACCCCGTGATCGCCGGCGCGGCCATGGCCCTGTCCAGCGTGAGCGTCGTGTCCAACACCCTGCTGCTGCGGCGCTGGGCGCCGCGCGCGCGCCACTGAAGGAGCCTGCCATGCCACGTCCCGCGATCCGTCCCGAACTGTCCGAGGCCCGCGAGCAGGGCTTCCACAACATCGGCGAGGCGGCGGCGCTCACCGGCGTCTCGGCCAAGATGATCCGCCACTACGAGTCGATCGGCCTGGTGCCGCCGGCCAGCCGCACCTTCGCCAACTACCGGCTCTACAACGACGCCGACCTGCACCGGTTGCGCTTCATCAAGCGTGCGCGCAACCTGGGGTTCTCGATGAAGCAGATCGAGCAGCTGCTCGGCCTGTGGTCGGATCCGGGCCGCAGCAGCGCCGAGGTCAAGCGCCTGGCCCAGGCCCATGTCGACGAACTCGAAACCCGCATTCGCGAGATGCAGGCCATGCAGCGCAGCCTGCAGGCGCTGGCGCGGCACTGCCACGGCGACCACCGACCGGACTGTCCGATCCTGGATGACCTGGCGGGTGCGTGAGCATGGCGTGCTTCGGCGGCTTCGCCTCGCCTGATGCGGTTCGCTGCGCTCACCGGCATCCTACGAGGCAGGTCGCGCCGCACGAGCGATGCTGCGCGTGCGTAGACTGCGGGTGAGCGCAGCGAACCGCATCGCGCCTGCACGGTGGTTCGATCCGCGCCCTCGTTCGACCGCTGCGCGGTCGCCTCGGTCGCGGCCTCACCACGAACGGAACGACTCGTTCCACCGCTGCGCGGTCGCCTCGGTCGCGTCCTCAGCACGAACGGCACAAGGCAGCTCGCCGTGGCGATCAGCGGGCATTGCGTAGCCCGGACAAGCGCAGCGCATCCGGGACGGGCGCATCCATCGGTCCGATGTCCGCGCCTTGCCTTGCACGCTTCGCCGCAGCCGGGGGCGCGGCCCATCCATCCGGACCACGCACTACACTATCGCTCCCATCCACCCTGCTCCGTCCTGCCCCATGCCCTCCTTCGACGTCGTCTCGGAAGTCGACACCCACGAACTGACCAACGCGGTCGACCAGGCCAACCGCGAGCTGTCCAAGCGCTTCGACTTCAAGGGCAGCAACGCCCGCTTCGAGCTGGAGGGCATGGTCATCACGCAGCGTGCGCCGAGCGAGTTCCAGCTGCAGCAGATGCTGGACATCCTGCATGCACGCCTGATCGCGCGCGGCATCGACATCCGCTGCCTGGACACGGGCAAGGTCGAGACCAACATCGCCGAGGCGCGCCAGGCCATCACCGTCAAGCAGGGCATCGAGCAGGCCGTGGCGAAGAAGATCATCGCCGCGATCAAGGCCGCCAAGCTCAAGGTCGAGGCCCAGATCCAGGGCGAGAAACTGCGCGTGATCGGCAAGAAGCGCGACGACCTGCAGGGCGCCATCGCGCTGATCCGCGGCGGCGACTATGAGGTGCCGCTGCAGTACGAGAATTTCCGCGACTGAGCCGCCATCTGCGTCTATGCTCCGGCTTCGTCTCGACCGGACCCCGCTCCTGATGCTTCGCACCCTGGTCTGTCTTGCGCTTGGAGCCTTCGCCGCCCAGCAGGTCCCCGCGGCCACCCCCACGCTCGCCGAACTCGCCGCCGCGCCGCAGTTTCGCGGCGCCAGTCTCTCGCCGGACGGCCGCCACCTGGCGATGTCGCGGCTCGACGAGCGCGGCAGTTCGCTGCTGATCGTCGATGCCGACTCCATCCAGCCCACGGCGGAGATGCGCTTCCGCTCGCACTCGCATGTTGCCGAACTGGCCTGGGCGAACGACGAGATGTTGGTGGTCAGCCGTGCAGAACGGTTCGCCGGCATGGGTCACAACGTGCCCAGTCTGACCGGCGAACTGTATGCAGTGTCGGTCGATGGCACGCGGCGGAACTACCTGTTCGGCGGCAGGGCCGGACAGAGCAAGCGCGACAAGGGCCGCGACGGCGATCGATCGTTCGCGCAGCTGATCGATACCCTGCACGGCGACGAGCGGCGGATCCTGATCGCCGAGTACCCGTGGGGTGCGCACGGGCCCGAGTGGCAGCCCAACCTGCAGTGGATCGACGTGTACAGTGGCGCGCGCGAGTTCCTCGGCAAGGTGCCGCTGGAGTTTCCGCGCATCACCACCGACCAGTCGGGTCAGGTGCGCTTCGCCTTCGGCATGGACGAGCAGCGTCGCTATCGCACGCTGCGCTTCGTGCCCGATGCGCAGCGTTGGGAGCCGGTCGAGCTTGGCCTGGAGGAACACGGTTCGTTCCAGCCCCTGCTGTTCGCGCCGGATGGCCGCAGTATCCACGCCACGATCAGCCAGGCCGGCGAACCCGGGTGCCTGTATCGGGTCGATCTCGACGGCTACGGGCGGACGCGCCTGACCTGCGAGGCGCAGACCGAACTGGCCTTCCTGATGCCCTCGCGCCAGCGCGGCGTGCCGCTGGCCGCGGTCTACACCGCGACCGGCCCGCGCGCGCACGTTCTGCTCAGGGGCGATCCCGACGCGGCGCTTTTCAAGGAGCTGTCGCAGCAGTTCGCCCCGTCCAGCGTCCGCTTCCTGCAGTTCAGCGACGATGGCGAACGCCTGCTGTTCGACATCGGCGGCGATCGCGAGCCCGGTCGCGTCTATCTGTTCGACGCGGCCAAGCGGGAGAACCGCCTGGTGTACGCGCGCCGCCCGCAGCTGCGCGATGCCGAGTTCGGCCAGACCCACCCGATCGCGCTGACCGCCCGCGACGGTACCCCGCTGCACGGCTTCCTCACCCTGCCGCCCGGCGGCGAGCGGCAGGGGCTGCCGCTGGTGGTGATGCCGCACGGCGGGCCGCACGGGGTGGCCGACGAGTGGTGGTACGACCCGGACACGCAGGTCCTGGCCACCCGCGGCTATGCCGTGCTGCGGGTGAACTACCGCGGCTCGGCCGGGTTCGGCCTGGCGTTCGAGCGCAAGGGCTATCGGCAGTGGGGCCAGGCGGTGCAGGACGACATCGTGGACGCGACCCGCTGGGCGATCGACAAGGGCGTCGCGGCCGCCGACCGCGTCTGCATCGTCGGCGGCAGTTTCGGGGCCTACTCGGCGCTGATGAGCGCGATTCGGGAGCCGGCGCTGTACCGCTGCGCGGTCGGCCTCGCCGGTGTCTACGACCTTTCGATGATGTTCGACCACGGCGACATCGCGCGCAGCGAGGAAGGCAGGGCCTACCTGGACGACGTGCTGGGCCGGGACGCGTCGGCCTTGCGCGCGCAGTCGCCCGCGGCCCAGGTCGAACGCCTGCAGGCGCCGGTGCTGCTGGTGCATGGCCGGGCCGACTGGCGGGCGCCGCTCAAGCAGGTGCAGGCCCTGGCCGCGCAGCTGAAGGCGCACGGCAAGGCGCACGATCTCGAGCTGGTCGGGGACGAAGGGCACGGACTCTACGCGGCGCAGAACCGCGAGAAGTACTTTCAGCGGTTGCTCGACTTCCTCGCCCGCCACATCGGGACGGGCGCAGGCTGAGCTGCGCCGATCCAGGACCGCACGGCCGCATCCCGCCGCGGCGGGACGGAGGGACGGACGCGTCGCTCCGTCAGGGCCTTAGCCGGCGCTCGCCGACGTCGCCTCGAAGCACTCGCGCAGGAAGGTGTCGACGCGGCGGAAGAGTTCCTCGTTCGCGCTGGGCTTGACGAAGCCATGGGCCTCGTCGGACTCGACGTACCACTGCGCTTCGTTGCCGACCTGGCGCAGGGCGTCGCGCATCACTTCCGCCTGCTTCAGCGGCACGCGCACGTCCTTGGCGCCGTGCACGAGGAAGACCTTGGCCTTGATCCGCGCCGCCAGATGGCTGGGCGAGTTTGCCCGCAGCTCGTCGAGGTCGTTGCCCAGGATCCGATCGAGGTAGCTCCGCCCGTAGCGGTTGTCGCTGATGTCGCCATCCTTGTGCATCAGCGGCAGGTCGCTGACGCCGACGTAGCTGATCGCGCAGCGGTAAAGATCAGGCTCGCGCGCGGCACCCATGAGCGTGGCGTAACCGCCGTAGCTGGCGCCGAACAGCGCGACGCGGTTCCCGTCGACTTGCCCGCTCTCGATCGCCCAGCGCGTCGCATCGGTCACGTCGTCCTGCATGCTGCGGCCCCACTGCCGGTACCCGATCTCGATGAAGTCCTGTCCATAACCGCCCGAGCCGCGGAAATTGATCTGCAGCACGGCGAAGCCGCGCGTGGCGAGCGCCTGTACCAGCGGATCGAAACCCCAGCGGTCGCGGATTCCGTGCGGTCCGCCATGCGGCATGACCACGAGCGGCGGCGTGGCTTCGCTGGCGGTCGGAAGGGTCAGATAACCGTGGAGGTCGAGCCCGTCGCGACTGGTGAGCGCGATCGGCCGCATCGGCGCCAGCGCTTCGATATCCAGCCACGGGCGGCGCGACATCACCATGTGGGCCTTCATGGCCGTGCGGTCGAACAGGTAGTAGTCGCCATCGTTACGATCGCTTTGCGCCAGCAGCAGCACGCGCTGCCCGTCCTCGCTGGCGCTGACCGGCAACACCACATGCCCAGGAAGCTGAGGCTGCATCGACGCCACCAGTCGCGCCTCGGCGCTTCCGGAATCCAGCCAGTGCAGTGCGGGAATACCGTCTTCGACCAGCACCGCGGCAAGGTCGCGCTGGTCGAAGCTGGGGATCACCAGCGGACCGGGATCAGCCACGTCGCCGGCATAGACGACCTCCTCCTTGCCGTTGTCGAGGTCGATCCGCACGATGGCGTCGGGCTTGTCCTTGCGCGTGGTGCGGGCGTAGACGTGCCGGTTGTCGCGAGCGAACAGAAGCGGCATGAGGGTTCGGTTGGAGGTCTTGCGGTCCTCCAGCACGCGCCAGCGCTTGTCCTCGCGAACGTACACGACATGTTCTTCGAAGCTGGCGCCGCCGAACGCGAGACGCACATCGCCGGCATGGTCGACCACGAAGTTCGCATTGGGGATCGGCGCGCTGCTGACGCGGCGGCTGCGTCCGCTGGCGACGTCCAGGACTCGGATCTCCGAGCCGTCCTGTGCACCGAAGCGCGCCACCCGGATCAGGACCGAGTTGTCGTCGGGCATGCGCGCGATGGGAAAGGCCGCCGCAGCCTCGGCGACAGGACCCTTGATGCGAGAGACGGTCGACGAGCCACCGCGGTAGCCGAAGGCATACGTGAGGCGACCGGTCTCGACGTCGAGCGTGGCCAGCTCGCCGGTCGGTCTGGCCTGGGCGAAACCGCCTTCGGTGCTGGCCAGGCTGAGCAGGAGATAGCGGTCGTTGACCCACATGAAGCTGCCGAACGTCTCCTGCGCACCACGCAGTTGCGTGTTCGCCCTGACCTGCATGGACTGCAGGTCGAGTACGCCGATGCGAGTGCGCGCGCTGTCGACCGGAATGCTGAGGGCCAGCTGGTTGCCGCTCGGCGACAGTTGCATCTGCCTCACCGCAGGCAACCTGGCGAGCTCGTCGAACCCGGGTGGTGCTGCACGTACGCTGGATCCGGTGCCAATCGCGAGCGCCAGGACGAAACTGCTGCGGAGGAGCGAAGTCGACATCGGATGCACCGTCAGGAATGAACGGACAACGAGGATACCGTGGTCGGCACGCGAGTGAATCTTCGACACCGGCTGCGCGGAACCGGGTCGAAGCGGAACGGCGCTCCGATCAGGGCGCGAGGCCATCGGGCGGCGCGTCGGGTAGATCGTCCGTCAGCGGAGCGCGCCGATGCGGAGGCGCGCGTCGCGCAGCATGCGCGAGAGTTGAGCTTGCATCGCCTCGCGCTCGGCGTCGGATAGCAGTCCGACCGGCCCGTAGTCGCCCCCTGCGATCGCAACCTTGTCGATTGACTGTACCGCGAGCAACCGGCGCATGAAGACGCTGCCGAGGCCGAGGCGGCGGACGTGGTCCTGGATGCGAAACAACAGCAGGGTCGACTCCTGCACCAGGGCGATTCCCAGGCTGGGGTCGACGGTTCGATCACCCCCTTCGGCCAGGAAATGGCTCCAATGCAGCCGAAGCCGATAGAGCCGGTGCGCGGGGCCGCTGTGCGCGACCGCTGCGGAGCCGAGCACGCCAAGCTCGACCGCATTGATCTTGCCGTCCTCATGCAACGTTGCCGCCTGCTCGGCCAGCCCCTTGTCGGCCTGCAAGTCGATCGGCTCCAACCCGACGGCGTCGACCATGCGCGGAATGCCGACGCGGGCCTCGCAAAAGCCGACGAAGCGGCTGCCGAATGTCTGCGCGCTGAGTGCCCAGGCGACGCGGAACGTGGCCGACCAGCTCCAGTGCCGGAACACGTTCATCCAGCCGCGGTTGTCGGGGTGTTGCCAGTTCGCGTCCAGGTCGAGGTCGATATAGACCGATTCCATCAGCTGGATCAGCTCCTGACAGAAGTAGAAGCAGTCCCGGAAGTGGTGTGGGGCGGGCATGCCGGCGCAGCCGGTCGCCGCGGCTGCCGTCTGGCGGCCCTGCCCCGGCGCCAGCGACCATCCGGGATAGAACTGCAGGTCGAGCGATGCCAGCGCTGGCGACCCGCGCAGGGTGGCGAACAGCCGGGCCATGGCCTCGCCGTGGCGCGAGAAGTTCCTGCCGACCAGGTCGAGCGGCGCGTAGAAGCGGTGCGCGAGCTCGGTGAGGAGCCGCTCCTTGGTGTCGGAGTTGCGCAGGGCGAGCCCACCCCGGGTGCAGCCGTCGCCGATGCGTTCCAGGGTCGAGGCGAACACGCGCTTGCCGATGTGCTCTCCAAGCTGGCGGTAGCTCTCGAACTGCGCTTCGTCGAAGTACTGGTCGGCGGTCGGCTGGTGGGGGAACTCCGGGTGCAGGCGCGCATAGTGCTGGATGTCCGCATCCTCGTCGCCCACCAGGGTGGGCTTGAGATACAGCAGAAGGCCGCGCGTGCCATCGGCGTAGTCGATGTGTCCAAGGGTGGCGTGACGGCGCGAGCGGCCGGTTCCTGGGTCGGGGCGCAGTTCGTCGATGTCGATGGCGATGTGCGCGCCGAAATCGACCCGACATTTCTGGATGGCATTGGCGAGGTCGGCGAACTCGCGCTTCGGATCGGCGCCGGCGTCCGAGCACAGGATGAAACGGCAGCGGCGGCGCACCAGCTCGTAGATGCCGAGGTTCTCGAAGTGCCCGCCGTCCGACACATGCACGAACGAGCCGTTGCCGTGGGTGAGACCGAGCAGCTCGGCGAGCAACTGCATGCCCGGAAACGGCGGCTTGTCCAGCGCAGCGCGATGTCCCCAGATGCGCTGCTGCACAATGCGGTTCGGCAGCCACCAGCCCAGGCGGGCGTCGAACAGGGTCAGCAGAAAGGTGATGGCAGGCGAGCTGCGCGCGCCCATGTTGGGACTGACGGCGGCGCCCGAGATGGCAACCGCGGTGCCAAGGCCCAGCCTGTGCGCCAGGCTTTCAGATCCCGCCAGCTCCGGCGGATCGCCGACGGCCTGGGCGCCGCCACGACCGACTGGCGGCAGGTGACCGCAGTAATGCGGCGACAGAAGGAAGGAAGCCGCACGCCGATCCTGCCAGTCGAGCTGCTTGGACGAGACCAGGTTCAGCGTGGTGCCAATCAGGGGATAGAGAGGACGACTCGTCTCGCCGCCGCCGCCGCCAACCAGATCATGCAGCGGCAGGTCGTCGCCCGGATCGAAGTTGGTGATCGATTCCGGTCGGCGCTCCGCGTTGGTGGCGCCCAGATAGCAGCGCACCAGGCGGTTGCGGTAGAAGGCATTGAGACTGAGCTCGTTGCCGTCCATCAGCAGGCCAAACAGCAGCCACAGGCCGAAGCCGCCCAGCATCAGGATGGACACCAGGGCGTGGTGATCGGCGGCGAGCCGCGACAGCGCCTGGAAGTAGTCGCCGAGCCCGCCATCGTGCACCAGCGCGGGCACCGGCCCGGCGCCCATCGCCATCAACAGGGATTGGGCGAGCAATCCAATGACCACCCACAGGCCGAGCACGAAGATCCAGGGCGCGACCGCGGCCAGCGCGCGGCGAAGGCCGAGCTGGTAGGGCTGCGAGACCGCATTCGCGGCGGACACCCGCGCCGACGCCGCGACGCCCGCGAACGTGACCAGCAGCCAGGAGGCAATGCCGCCCAGGCCAACCAGGCGCGACCACAGCCCGTCGCCGGAGTACAGCAGGCGCCCCACCAGCCACGGGCCGATCACCAGCAGGCCGAGCGAACCGCAGATGCCGACCAGCACCAGGGCCCCCGAACGCCCGCCCACGCGCGCCCAGATCTCGCGCTGCAGGTCGCTGAGGGCATCGCCCGCGAGTCCGGTATGGACCGCCGCCGTCGAGACCACGGCAAGGAACACCAGTGGCGAGCCCCAGATCAGCGCCGACCAGGTCGCGTCGAGGCGCAGGCCAGGCGCCAGTTCCCGCAGCAGCAGGACGAGGGCGCCGGCCAGCACCGCCGCCGCCAGGGTTCCGAACAGGAAGCGCAGGCGATGCCGCTGCAACGGCGACGCTTCCGCGTTCGAGTCGGGGCGCAGGCGATCGAGCACGAGCCAGGTCAGCCACACCGATGCATAGGCACCCAGGGTGTAGGCCCCCAGTTCGACCTGGACGCAACCCGACCAGCGCGACTGCAGGCCAAGCGCGACGCAGGCGCTGGGCAGCGTGCGGTCGCCCTGCAGGCCGAAGACCCCCAATGCGCCGATCGCGGAGGCCGACGCGAGCAGTAGGACGATCAGGTTGCTGGCGAGGCCCACGGCAGGGCTGGGCGTTTCCCGCCCGAACTCGCCCTCCGCGCCGGCTCGCGCCGCTGCCCCCGTCCCAGGCCGGTCCGATGCCACCTGGGCGCGCTGGGCGCCTGCGCTCACGCGCGCCAGGCCTATCGATGCGGCCAGTGCCAGCGCGGCCGCCAGCGGCAGCGAGATCGCCGGGTTGGCGCCGAGCCACTGCAGCAGCGGAAAGGCCCACAAGGGCAGCACGCCGAAGGCCAGCATCAGCGCCAGCAGCTGCAGCTGGATCAGCAGCACGTTGCGCAGGTATGTCGCCAGCATGCCGAGGGTGTCGCCCGACAGGGCCGAGGTGTTCGGGCTGAGGTAGTTGCTGTACTCGCGCAGGTGACGGAGCGGACGGTTGCTCGGCATCGGCGGCCCGGGCTGCCGCGCAGCGAGCGCGTCATCCTTGTTGACCGGCGCGGTGAGCAGGTCGCAGGCGCCATTGAGGCCGTAGCGCCGAATGGCGGCCTGCAGGAAGGCGCCAATGTAACCGCCGCCCGACACGGTGCTGAGGTAGTGGAAACCGCGGATCGCGCCGCAGCGCGTCAGGGCCTGCAGCACGCCCAGCGCGAAGGTCGCGCTGCGAATCCCGCCGCCGGACAGCGCCAATCCCCACAAGGTCTCCCGCGCGCCCTCGCGCTCTGCATCGCTGGCGCCGGCAAGGATCGAGTGGAGCTCACGCTCCATCACCACCGACAGGGGCGATGCTGCTTCGATGGCGCCGACCTCATCGCTGCGGTGCATGGGGATAGGCTCCGTCGCGGGCATGGATCCGTTGCCCGGCTCAGGCGACAGCGGCGCGCTTGGCCGCGGGCAGGGCCGCGCGCAGCCTGGCGTTGAGCGCCGGCGCGCAGAGGGCGAAGCCGTCTTCGGTCGGATGGATCTCGTCGTACCATCGCGCCGGGTCGTCCAGGCCGGCCACGGTGGACAGGTCGGCGTATTCAAACAGACCCGGATGCGCAGCCCTGACCGGCTCAAGTACCTGGTCGCGGAAGCCGCCGAGCAGGAGCAGGTCGGCGAAGGCCTTGCCGGCCGCCGTGTCCGCCAGCACCTTCGCCATCGGCCCGAACAGCCACGGGCCGACATCGTCCTTGAGGATGGCGATCAGGCCGATGTTGTCGATGGTCAGGTCGCCGGCAGCGCCGATGCGGCACAGCGGCGCGTAGCCGTGCCCGACGACGCGGAACTGCGGACGCCCGGGCAGCACCTGCTTGGCCAGGGCCTCCAGCAGCCGTTCGTAGCGCCCGCGCAGGCGGTCGAACAGCGTGCTTGCCAGCAGGATCTGGAAGGCCTCCTGCGGGGCGATCTTCGCCTTGCTGCCCTTCATCCACGGCGCGAAGACGGCCTTGAGGCGGTCCGACAAGGCATCGTTGCCGCCCGCGCTGAGGCAGAGCAGATCGAAGGGATTGGCCTTGATCCGCTCGCACAGACGCTCGATGTCGCGCGCGCCCATCAGCTGCGCCGCGGTGGCGCCCGGCTTGCCGACGATCATGCGCAGGCCGTCGATGCGCGCTGCGCTCTGCCGCGCCAGGTTCGGATACAAGGGCGTGGAGAACCAGGAGTCGCCCCAGTACAGGATGGCCGGACGCGCGACGAGCCAGTCGGCGACCGCCTGGCGGTGGCGCTTGGGACCCGTGGTGATGTCGCGCAGTTCTTCCCAGCGGGTTAGAACGGTTGCCTTCATGATTCTGCTCCTGGCAGCGCAGGTGGATCGGTGTAGCGCGACGGCATAGCCGCTGCCTGCGGCTGCGTGCGCCGGATGCGAGGCTCCTGTTCCTGTACTCGGAAAACAGGAAGCGCAGGCGTCACAACGCCTGCAACCGGTCATTTCGGTCCGACCCCAAAGGAAGGCTCGTCGTCCCGGTGCTGCGCGCGCGACCGACCCCGACAGCCGTGGTGGATTCCCCTTGCTGGCCCAGTGCAGGCAGACCGGCGCGCGGCGCCAGTGCGCCGTTCAGCGAGTCGGCCAGCGCCGGCGCGAAGAAGCGTGGCTCAACGCAGCCGGTTGAACTCGTCTTCGTCTTCCCTGATGCACTCGGCCGCGCGGGTGTCGCAACGGTAACCTTCGGCGCACCCGCCGCGCGTGGCAAAGCACCGGCACTCGGCCCGGTCCCGCTCCAGCACGCCGAAACCACGACAGGGCTGGTCGTAGATGCAGGTGCCGGTTCGTCCATTGCGGTAGCGCGGCTCGCAACCGCCCGAGCTGGCAACCGGCGGGAGTTGTGCGACGGGCTCCGGCCGGGTTGCGAACTCGCCGTGAGCCGGCTCGACGCTGGAGACGGACTCGGCACCGGGTTGCGCCGGCGGCGCGCTGCTGCGCCCCGTGCCAGCGCAGCCGAGCATGAGCGCGGCGGCGACCAGCGGCACCAGCACGAAACGAAGAACGGGGGCTCGCATGGCGGGTCTCCTACTTGGGCTCGCGAACGGATTGCACGTGCTGGTGCCCCGCGACGTAGGTCCAGCGCTTGTGGCATCCCTTGCCGTGATCGGTGCTGGTGAAGCGCACGAAGACGGGCGTGGTGTCGTCGAAACCCACATGCAGCATGTCGTCGTAGTCGCCCCAGTAGCCGCGCGTGTCCGAGCACACCGTGATGTCCTTGACCAGGTTGATCGGAATGCCGAGCGCGCTTCCGTTGACGTAGGCCAGGTTCATGCGCGACAGGCCGACCGTCGTGACCTGGCTGCCGAAGCGCTGGTAGAACGAACTGGTCCAGTGCGGCGGCAGTCCGATGAAACCGCGCCACGCCGCCACCGACGGATTGAACACGTCCAGCGGCGTGGCCTCCGGCGAACTCGGTCCTGACTTCCATCCCGGCACCGGGTGGCAGCCTGTCAGATCGGCGGCGCAGGCGCTGCCCTCGACGTACAGACGGCCGCTGGCGGAACGCCGCGTGTAGAGGAACCTGACCGCGTCCTTTCCGCCCTCCGAGGCCGCGCCCACGTCGAAGGAGAACTGCGGACCGGTGCGGATCTTCAGCGCGCTGCCCTGCACGGTCGTGCCCAGGTCGATCACTGGATACCCGACCGCCAGTTCACTGGCCTGCACTGCCTGTCCCCACTGGCCGTTGCGCCAGCGGTTGACGTAGACCACGTAGCCACCGGAGGCGACGACCTTGGTCGCGGCGTAGAGCCAGCCGTCCTGCGAAGCGCGCAGGCGTGGATGGGTGGCGGCGACCAGGCCGGGGAACGGATCCCCGAGCAGTTCGAACTGGCCGTTGTGGCTGGGTGCGCGCCAGACCCGGATGACGCGGCTGCTGATGTCGATGTAGGCGGCGAACACCTCCCCTTTCGGCGTCGAGGCCATGCTGCCGCCATCGTAGAAGTGTCCCTTGCTGGCATCAGGGTCGTCGGCCACGGCCTCCGTGTTGCTCAGGCACTGGTAGTTGGCGAACGTCCTGCCGCCATCGGTCGAGCGCGCGATGCAGGCACCGCCGATGTAGGCGCCCTTGGCGCCGTAGGTGACGTAGCCATCGATGCCGCCAGCCGGAAACTTGGAATCCGGAATGGCGAGGTTGGAGAGGAACACGACGGCGTAGCTGGCCCCGGACGTGGTCATGGCCGGATCGCCCCACAGCACCGACCAGCCGCTTGGCGGCGCGACCTTGCCGCCGTAGGTCCAGGTCTTGCCCTTGTCCTCGGAGTAGGACCATCCCATCAGGCTGGCGCCCTGGTTGATCGTGCGCGAGGTCGGCCCGTAGACCACGGCTCCGCCGTTGCCGGTCTCGTCGTTGAAGCTCACCACGACGCGGTGCTTGCCGCCGGCGTAGGACGTGGTGGCGGATGTCTCCGACTGCATGGCCTCCAGGGTCGCCCCGGTCTGGCCGGTGACCACGCCAATCGAGGCGCATCCGTTCAGGGCCAGCGCAAGGGATACCGCCGCAGCGGCCGTGAGCCGGCGCGACGGAACTGGGCTGCGAGTGGCACAGGTGCCCGGGTTCATGAGGCCTCCGTTCGGATGCTTGCGATCAGGTCAGCAGGAGATAGGCGAGGATCAGCACGAGCAGGATCAGCAGCGCGATGACCATCCACAGCCAGCGCGGCGGCGCACCGGCACCGGTGCTGCGCGGTCCGAGGCAGACCGACGGCCGTCCGGGTTGAGTGAGGCTGATGCCGGGAGCCGGCGCAACCGCGGGGTCGTGCAGCACCTCGACAACGTAGCTGCCGTCGCCGTTGTCCTTCACCGGGTCCAGCGTGCTGCTGCCCGGCTGGCCCGTCACGCTGAACTCTGCCCCACCGCCCGGGCCCACGAGGTTGCCGAAGCGGTCCTGCGGCGTGAACGTCACACGGACGCGATCACGCCCGTCCGGCGCCTTGCCGACCGGCGTCAGCGTGACCCGGGTGGCCTCCGGATCGATGCCCACCGCGACGTGGGCCGACCACGACGCTTCCCGCATGCCCTTGCAGTGCTCGCCGTAGCGCCCGATCACGCGGAAGGTGTAGTTGCCTGGCACCAGGAGGGCATCATCGAAGCG
>JANJTY010000521.1 GCA_024710865.1 Lysobacteraceae bacterium
CACCTGCCGCCGGCGGCGCTCAGGCGCGGCGTCATCACGGCGTCCGCCGGCAACCATGCCCAGGGCGTGGCGCTGGCCGCGCAGCGCATGGGCTGCCAGGCGGCGATCGTCATGCCGGTGACGACGCCGCAGATCAAGATCAATGCCGTGGCGGCGCGCGGCGCCGAGGTGGTGCTGGCGGGCGACTCCTACGACGAGGCCTACGCGCACGCGCTGGAGCTGGAGAAGCAGGAAAAGCTCACCTTCGTGCACCCCTTCGACGATCCCGAGGTGATCGCCGGGCAGGGCACCATCGGCATGGAGATCCTGCGCCAGCATCCGAAGCCGATCCACGCCGTGTTCGTCGCCATCGGCGGCGGCGGACTGGCGGCCGGGGTCGGCGCCTACATCAAGCGCTTGCGCCCGGAAACGAAGATCATCGGTGTCGAAACGCACGACGCCGACGCCATGGCCCGTTCGCTGGCCGCCGGCCGTCGCGTGCGGCTCGACCAGGTCGGCCTGTTCGCCGACGGCACAGCGGTGAAGTTCGTTGGCGAGGAGACCGTCCGCGTCTGCCGCGAGGTGCTCGACGAGGTGATCCTCGTCGATACCCACGCCATATGCGCGGCGATCAAGGACGTCTTCGAGGACACCCGCTCGATCCTCGAGCCGTCCGGCGCGCTGGCGCTTGCCGGCGCCAAGGAATACGCCAAGCAGCACAAGCTCAAGGACAAGACGCTGGTCGCCGTGGCCTCCGGCGCCAACACCAATTTCGACCGCCTGCGCTTCGTCGCCGAGCGCGCCGAGATCGGCGAGCAGCGCGAGGCCGTGCTGGCCGTGACGCTGCCCGAGAAACCCGGCAGCTACCGGAAGTTCGTGACGCTGATCGGCAGCCGCAACATCACCGAATTCAACTACCGCTACAACGACCGCAACGAGGCGCACGTTTACGTCGGCATCCAGGTTGCCAACCGCGCCGAGTCGCTGAAGCTCGTCGAGCAGCTGCGCAAGCACGGCTACGCCACGCTCGACCTGACCGACGACGAGATGGCCAAGCTGCATGTCCGCCACCTGGTCGGCGGCCACGCGCCCGGCATCGACAATGAAATCCTCTACCGCTTCGAGTTTCCGGAGCGGCCGGGCGCGTTGATGAACTTCCTCAACCGCATGAGCGCCGGCTGGAACATCAGCCTCTTCCACTACCGCAACCACGGCGCCGACTACGGCCGCGTGCTGGTCGGCATGCAGGTGCCGCCGGGCGAGATGGAGGAATTTCGTGCCTTCCTGAAGAACCTCGGCTACGCCCACTGGGACGAGACGCAGAATCCGGCCTATCGCCTGTTCCTCGGCTGAGCGCCGGTTATATCGATACAAGCAAGCGGTCTTTGGCCACCGCGGGCGGGCGGGTAGACTGCGAACGGTGGCGTCCGCGCCGATGCCCGTCCTGCCTTCTCAGCCTGCCCATGTTCCGGGGGAAACGACCATGACCATGAAGATCGCCAGCAATGTCACCGACCTGATCGGCAACACGCCGCTCGTCCGTCTCAACCGCCTGAGCGCCGGCATCAGCGGCACGGTGGCCGTCAAGCTCGAGTTCTGCAATCCCGCGCACAGCGTCAAGGACCGCATCGCCGTGGCGATGATCGATGCCGCGCAGGCCGCTGGCCGGATCGCTTCCGACACGATCATCCTCGAGCCGACCTCCGGCAATACCGGTATCGGCCTGGCCATGGTCTGCGCCGCCCGCGGCATCCGTTGCGCCTTCGTCATGCCGGAGACGATGAGCCGCGAGCGCCGCCTGCTGCTCAAGGCCTACGGGGCCGAACTGATCCTCACGCCGGGCGCCGAGGGGATGGCCGGTGCGATCCGCCGCGCCGAGGAAATGGCGGCCGCCGATGCCCGCTATTTCATCCCGCAGCAGTTCGAGAATCCGGCCAACCCGGAAATCCACCGGCGCACCACGGCCGAGGAGGTCTGGCGCGACACCGACGGCCAGGTCGATATCTTCGTTGCTGGCGTCGGCACCGGCGGCACCATCACCGGCGTCGGCGAGGTGCTCAAGGCGCGCAAGCCCGGCGTGCAGGTGGTGGC
Source organism: Lysobacteraceae bacterium (assembly GCA_024710865.1). Classification (GTDB taxonomy): domain Bacteria; phylum Pseudomonadota; class Gammaproteobacteria; order Xanthomonadales; family Xanthomonadaceae; genus JANJTY01. Next base: position 2,071 of record JANJTY010000521.1, read on the forward strand.
TGTCGAGCCCGATGCCTCCCCGGTGCTCTCGGGCGGGCAGAAAGGGCCGCACCCGATCCAGGGGCTCGGCGCGGGCTTCGTTCCGCGCGTGCTCAACACCACCGTCTACGACGAGGTCGTGCGCGTCACCGCCGAGCAGGCCTTCACCACCGCGCGGCGGATGGCTGCCGAGGAAGGCCTGCTGGTCGGCATTTCCTCCGGCGCCGCCGTCTGGGCGGCGCTCGAGGTTGCGCGCCGGCCCGAGAACGCCGGCAAGCTGACCGTCGTCGTGATCCCCTCGTTCGGCGAGCGCTACCTGTCCACGCCGCTGTTCGCCAATCTCGAGGCATGAGCCCGCGGCGCCGGCCCGGCGCCGCGGTCACCTTTTTCAACCCGGGTTGCCGCAATGAGCGCCGTGCCTGATTTCGACCGGGTGCCCGACCTTGCCGGTGGCGATTCGGTCAAGTGGAACCGTTACGCCGGGCGCGACATCCTGCCCCTGTGGGTCGCCGACATGGATTTTCCGGCGCCCCCGCCGGTGCTGGCCGCCCTGCAGGCGCGTGTCGCACAGGGTCACTTCGGCTATGCCGAGCCGCGCCCGGCTCTGATCGGGGCCGTGCGCGACCATCTGCGGCGGCACTACGACTGGCGCATCGAGGACGACTGGCTGG
>JANJTY010000436.1 GCA_024710865.1 Lysobacteraceae bacterium
GCGGCCGACCGTGCTCTGGCTGGCGGTCGCGGTGGCCGGCAGCACCCGATCCAGGGTGGTGGCAGCGCTCACGCCATCGCTCAGCCGGGTGACCTCGATCGGCAGGCCGGCAACGATGTGCTGGGCGTCGCCGCCGAACAGGTGCACATCGACCCACAGGGCGGACAGGTCGGCGATCTCGAACAGCGGCAACTCGCCGGCGACCTCTCCGACCGTCGCCGACCGGGCCAGCACCACGCCATCGATCGGCGAGGTGATGGTGTACGGCGCGAGGCTGACGTTGCTCTCCACGGTGGCCAAGGCCTGGCCTTGGCGAACCGCATCGCCCACGCCCACGGTGATGCTACGGATGGGTCCAGGAAAACGCGCGGCAAGTCGGGCATGGCGCCCCTCGATCGGCGTCAGCAGGCCCTGCAGTTCGTGCTCGTCGCGAATGACGCCGGGGCCGGCGGCCGCGACGCGGATGCCAGCCTGGGTGGCGATGTCCGCTGCGATGCGGGTACGGCCTTCGTAGCTCTCGTACGCCCAGCGGGCGGCCTGGCCATCGACCTGCGCCCGGACTTCCACGTCGAAGGAGTGCGGCTCGTAGACCACGCCGCTGCCCACCAGATAGTCCCCACGCGCGGTGAACCGGTGGGTGTCGGTGACGCCGCCGAGGCGCGTCAGCACCACTTCCACGCTGCCCGCGTCGGCCGGAAGCGGCTTCCCATCGCGGTACAGCCAGGCGCGGTACTCAGGCGGGACGCCGTCCTCGAAGATGGCGAGTTCGACCGTGAGGTTGCCCTCGCGCAACAGACGCCCGTTGTGGGCCCCTTTTTCGACGTCGGCCTCTGCATGGTCGCCATGACCGTGGCCGTGTTCGTCGGCGGCCTCACGGGCCCCACAGGCGGCTAGCGCGAAGACGAGTCCCAGGATCAAGAAGGGTTTGTTCAGGTTCATGGTGTGGTTCCGTTGTCGGTGCCCGCGGCGACCGCGAAGGTCTGGCCGGTCAGGCGTTGCAGTTCGATCAGCGCGCGATGAGCGGTCAGGGCGGCATCGAGGCGTTCGCGACGCGCGACGACGATCTCGCCCTGCAGTTGAGTCCATTCGAGGTGGCTGCTGGCGCCTGCCCGGTAGCTGCGTTCAGCGGCTTCCGCGGCGCGCTGCAGGGCGGGCAGCACGTCGGTCTGGATGCGACGGGCGTGCGCGATGGCGAGATCGAGTTGACCCCAGGCTTCCGCCAACGTCGCCTGGAGGGCACGCCGTTGGCCCTCGCGCTCGAACTCGATGGCCGACAGCTCGGCCTCGGCGGCACGGATGCCGGGTTCGGCACGGCTTGCGCTACCGAAGGGAATCGACACACTGCCGACCAGGCCCCAATCCGAACCGGTCTGCAGACGGCGCACGCCCACCTGCCAGTCGATATCGGCCACCCGGGTGGTGCGCGCGAGCTGCAGCCGAGCCTCGCGCAGGCGGGCTTCGTGGGCGAACTGCTGCAGCTCCGGCGTTTCGGCCAGCAGGCGAACCAGCGCGTCGTAATCGGGCACTGGCGGCAGTGCGCTGAGGTCGATTGGCGCCAAATCGAAGTCGGCCCCGGTGCCACCCCACAGGACGGCCAGCCGACGCCGCGCATGGCTTGCGGCACGTACGCTGCGCTCCATGTCGGCGGCGACACGCAACCGCGCTGCCTCGGCCGCCAGCGGCGCCGACGACTGCTCGATGCCGGCCTTGCGTCGCGCGGTGGCCGCGGCCACCAGCTGTTCACGCTGGGCCAGGTCGTCACGCGTCAGCGCTGCCAACGCCGAGGCGGCCGTGGCGTCCAAATAGCGCCGAGCGACCTCGGCCAGCAGGTCGAGGCGCTTGGCCTCGCGTAGCAACGCAACGCCCTGAAGGCGCTCGTCGGCAACGCCGAGTCGGGCATCGCGCTTGCCACCGCGCTCGATGACCGACGCGAGCGAGAGGGTGAGTTCGGCGCCCCGAAAGCTCGAAGCGCCGCCGGTGCCCAGCAGGTTTTCGGCATCGACGGCCAGGCGCAAAGGCGGTGCTTGGCGAGCCAGGTCAGCCTCGGCTCGCCGCGCGTCTTCGGTGAAGCGATAGGACGCCAGGTCAGGATGGGTCTCGATCACGCGGCGAAAGGCGTCATCGAGGGACAGGGGAGAAGCGGCGCCAGCGGGTGCGGAAGCGCACACGCACAGCACCCCTGCGGCCAAGGCCGCGCGGATTGGGCAAATCATGGAAACTCCGATGGAAAGGGGCGAGAGGATGGGCGGGCGAGACCGCCCGCGAGGCTCAGGCCGTGATCGGAGGTCGCAACATCCGCGAGGGCAACACGCTCTCGAAATAACGTTCGGCCGAGAGCGGGACCAGAGTGGTTGGGCGAATCGCCACGGTCAGCGCTACGGAGCCTGGCAAGGCGCTGACATGCGCGCAGCAGACCGTCGCGTGCATGAGGCCGTGCAAGAGGCCACTCTCATCAGGAGCCTCGGGCGCAGCGGGGATTTCCGCATGGTCCGCATGCACGACGTGTCCTGCCACGTCCCCATGCGTCGTTGCATGCAACTCGCCCAGCATCGACAACACCGGTTGCCAAACGAAGGTCAACGCCAGCAGCGTGGCCCAGAGCCAGGTTCGTTTCGCGCAGCGGTGGCGGAGTCGGCCCAACATTGCGGCAAGGCTACC
>JANJTY010000583.1 GCA_024710865.1 Lysobacteraceae bacterium
GATGCAGGACCTTGGCAAGCTGCGCCTGCCCGAGCGTGTGCTGAAGAAAGCCGGCCGCTTGACGCGCCTGGAGATGGAGATTGCCAAGACGCACGTCGAGTTCTCGACCCGCATCATTGCCGAGAGCGCCGCACGCCTGCCCGGCCTCGCCGACTCGGTTGCGCGGCACCACGAACGCTTCGACGGCTCGGGCTACCCCCTGGGACTGCGTGGCGCTCAGGTCGGTTTGCAGGCGGAAATGGCCGGCATCGTCGACAGCTTCTGCGCGATGACCGGCCACCGCGCCTACGGTCAGCCGCTGAGCACCCAGCGGGCGCTGGAGGAACTGGTCAAGCTGCGCGACGGAAAATTTTCCGCAACCGTCGTGGATGCCTTCATCCAGTGCATCGGACTGTATCCTGCGGGCACGCTGGTCGAGCTCAACAGCGGCGAGACCGGCGTGGTGATCTCGCAGAACCGTGTGCGCCGGCTGCAACCACGGGTGCTGGTTCTGCTCGCCCCCGACCACTCGCCCAACCGCCACCCGCTGACGCTGGACCTGCTGTACGACCCGCCGACGCCGGCCGGCACGCCTTACCGCATCGTGCGCGCCTTGCCCGCAGGCAGCTTCGGCATCGACCCGACGGAGTTCTACCTGGCATGAGTGCGCACGCCGTCCCCCGCGCAGTCGATGCGGCGGCCGTCCTCGCCGCGACCGGGCTCGACGCCAGGCACCTCGGGGCGCTGCGGGCATTTGCGCACGCGGTCCCACGTACCGAGCTGGAGGCCGCTTTTGCCGGGTGCATTGAAAGCCTGCGGCATGCACCGCCCTCGCCTGCCGGAATGCGCTTCCTGGACCTGCTGCTCGACGCCTCGCGCTGGGGCGACCCGCAATGGCTGGACGAGCTCGCAACGGCGTGGCAGCCGTGCCGCGCCAGCGGCCGCGACGAAGGCCTGCTGGCGGCATCGATGAGCGCTCTGGTCGAAGCAGTTCAGGGGATCCTGGACGAGGGCCGGAGCAGTTCGGCGCAGGCCGAGATCCTCCGCGCCGCCACGCGCTTCGGGCACGCGGTGCATGCGCTGCTCGCGGCGAGCGTCGTCGGCGAGGAGGAGGCGAACCGGATCGCTGACGCGAGCCTGGACCCGGTGACCGGCCTGCCGGCGCGGGCGCGCTTCCTGCTGGTCGTCGAGGAGGCCATGCGCCAGGCTGGCGGGCGCCCGCTGGGACTGGTGCTGATCGACGTCGGGGCCGTGGCACGCCGCGATCGCCTGCGCTGGCAGCTCACACAGGCAATGCGACACGCTCTGCGACCGCGCGACGTGCTGTGCAGCGTGTCGGAGCAGGAGTGGGCCCTCGTGATGCCCGACCTGATCAGCGCGGCACAACCACGGCTCGCTGCTGCGCGCCTGATCGAAGTGTGCGAAGCAAGCCTCGAGGACGGCCTGTCACGCCTGCGCAGCACGATCCACGCGGGAACCGCCTGCGCACCCGACGACGGCGCGAGCGCGACCACGCTGGAACGTGCCGCGCGCGCGGCCTTGCACCGCGCCAACCGTGACCGATCGCCAACGGTGCACTTCGAGGGCCCGATGCTCATCGAAATGGAGCACGAACTGGAGCTGGAACGCGAGGTTGCACACAGCATGGCCCGCCCGCCTTTCATGGTGTGGCTGCAGCCGCAGGTGCATCTGGGCAGCGGACGCTGCATCGGCGCCGAAGCATTGCTGCGCTGGCAAAGGCGGGACGGCAGCTGGGTTTCTCCGCCCGAGCTCGTCGCACTGGCCGTCCGGCTCGGCCTGATGCCGGAGCTGTCGCGCTGGTTGATCGCCCAGGTTGCGCGCCTGATCCGCACCCTCAACGATGCCGGGATCCCCATCACGGTGGCCCTGAACCTCACCGCCGACGACCTCCATGACGAGGAGCTGCCCGCGCTCGTCGCACAGGCGCTGGCAACGTGGCAGGCTCCGGCATCGCACCTGATCCTGGAGGTCACCGAAGGGGCGCTGATCGGGGATCGCATGCGCGCGGCGCGGATCGTGCGGCAGCTGCGCGAGCTCGGCTGCGGGGTGTCGCTGGATGATTTCGGCACCGGCTATTCGTCCTTCGCCTACATGCGCGATCTCCCGGTCAGCGAGCTGAAGATCGACCAGCTTTTCGTCCGCGAGCTGCTCGCATCGCCGCGCGACCAGGCGATCGTCACATCGGTACAGGCGCTCGCCAGCGGCTTCGGATTGAGTGTGGTGGCCGAAGGGGTCGAAGACCCCCGCACGGCCGCAGAGCTCAAGCGCCTGGGCTGCGATCACGCGCAGGGCTTTCTCTATTCGCCGGCGGTGCCCGTCGAGGAATTCGTCAGCTGGTTTCGTGCGCGCAACGGCACAGGCTGAACACCGCTGGCTGTTCAGAACGCAATGGCGATGCCGAAATGCAGCCTGACGCGACGGTCCTCGGCGCCATACGCGAGATCGAGCGCCAGCGGCCCGGCCGGACTGCGCCAGCGCGCACCCAGACCGTAACCGCGCTTGAGTTCGAACACCTTGCGATCGTCGGCGGCATCGCCCAGGTCGACGAATCCGGCGGCGCCCCACTGGGGCAGGAACCAGTGCACGTACTCGGCCCCCAAGGCCGCGAGGTAGCGCCCGCCGACGATCGCCTCGCCCTCGCGTACGCCGAGGCTGTGGTATGCGTAGCCGCGCACCGATTGCGCGCCGCCGGTGCGGAACAGGAAATCCTGCGGCACACCGTCGCGCGACGCGCTCAGCGTGGCACCGCCTTCGGCGCGCAGGATCACGACGTCGCGCTCGCCAACAGGCACGTAGCGGGCGTAGCGGGCGTACAGGCGCAGAAAATCCTGGTCCGACAGCGCCGCGCGGGCACCGCCTCCGATCTCGAACTGCAGCACGTCACCCCGGCGCGGATCGAGCACATCGTCGACCCGCCGCCGTGTCCACGACCAGTTCAGCGTCAGCGCGGTGCGCCGGCTGCCCTCGGCGCCGTCGGGCTGCCTGCTCTCTTGCTGCAGGCGCAGCGCGAGACGGGTGGCAATCTCGCCGTCGTCGCTGGAACGCGTGTTGCTGCGCGCGACGCCCATGGCCTGGGTGGTCAGCACCAGTCCCTCGACGTCGCTGCGCTCGGCCGCGGCGCCGACACTATGCCGGTGCCCTGCCGGTGCCGGCGGCAGGAACACGTCGGCGTAAAGGGCTTGCCGCGTCTGCTCGATGCGCAGTCCACTGGACAGTTCCCAGGCGCGATCGAGCAGGTTCAGATCACGCCAGCTGACTTCGCCGCGCGCCCCGCTGTTGGTCGAATAGCCCGCGCCGAAGCCGAGGTGGCGGGTACGCGCCTCGGTAACCTGCACACGAACTGGCACCCCGGCGGCCAAGGCCGGATCGCGCTCGACGTCGACGACCACGGAAGCCAGCTGCGGCACATTCTGCAGAACATTCTGCAATGCCAGCAGGCGGTCCTGATCGAAGGGCTGACCCGCCTCCAGCGTGTTGTAGCGCGCGACGAGGTCGCGGGGCAGCCGTTCGAGCCCGGACACTTCGAGCCGCCCCAGCTTGAACGGCGGACCTGAATCGACCGTCACCGACACGCGCACGTGCCGGCGCTCGGGATCGACCTCCGCGCGACTGTCGGAGATGCGCGCGGCGGCGTAATCCCGAGCGGCGACCGCGTCGAGGAGGCGCCGCTTGGCGTCGTCCCACCCAGTCTGCCGGAACACTTGCCCACGACCCAGCGTCCACGCCGCGCGCAAGGCATTGCGCCGCGCTTCCCGCAGCGGATCGTCGCCAGCGAGGTCGCCGGCGAACTGCACGTCGACCGCGTCGATGCGAGACGCCTCGCCAGGCTCCACGACCAGCTTCCAGCGCGCCTCCGCGGCGCGCTCGAGCTGCAGAGAGGGCGAGAAATAGCCCTCCGTCGCGAGCAGGTCGGCCACCTCGCGCCGCGTGCGGCGGGCCAGCGCCGCACGGTCGGGCCCGGCCTCGGG
>JANJTY010000005.1 GCA_024710865.1 Lysobacteraceae bacterium
GCCTGCAGCAGGCCTGCGGTCAGGCCAAGCGACGACTCCGGGCCCAGTGCGGCATCGGCCTGCGCGGTCAGCTGTTCGAGCAGGGCCAGCGCCTCGGCTTCGCGCTCGCCGCTGATCAGGCCCTCGTCGCGCAGCAGGGTCAGGGCGATGTTGAGGCGCAGGTTGAGCGTGTTTGGATGGGCCGGGCCGTAGATGCGTTCGAAGTCGGCGGATGCCTCGCGGTAGAGCGCCAGGCCCTCGTCGACCTGCGCGCGTTCGGTCAGCAGGGTGCCGAGGTTGGCCGTCGCCGAGGCCGTGAGCGCGGCGAGGTCGGGGTCGCCCGCGCCCAGTTCGAGCACGCGCCGAAACTCGGCCTCCGCGGTCCGGCCCTCGCCGCTGACGCGCGCCACGCGGCCGCGGCCATTGGCGACGCGCGCTTCCATGCGGCGGCGCTCATCGCCGCGCAGCGCGCCGAGCTGGGCCGCCGCCAGCTCGTACTGGGCTGCGGCCTCGTCGATCGCCCAGAGCAGCTCGTAGCCGCGCCCCAGCGTCAGGTGCAGGTGGGCCCGGGTCAGCGGCCCATCGCCGAACTGGTTCGGTGCCGCTTCGGCGGCGCGGTCGAGGGTATGGCGCGCGACGCTGCCATCGAAACCCGAGAGCGAGGGCTCCAGCTCGCGCAGGCTGGTCAGTACGTGCTCCAGCACGCGGTCGGACAGCTCGCCTTCCTGCACCGCATGGCGGCGCGCCTGCTCCAGATCCAGCGCGATCATCGAGATGGCGAGGGAAAAGCCGACCAGCAGCACCGCCAGGGCCAGGCCGAGGGCAGACGCGACCGGGTGGCGGCGCAGCAGTTTGCCGAGGGTGTAGGTCCAGCTCGGCGCGCGCGCGGTGATGGGGCGGCCATCGAGCAGGTTGCGCACGTCGTCGGCCAGGTGTTCGACCGAGGGATAGCGCTCGGCGGGTTCGGTGGCCAGGGCCTTGGCCAGCACGGTGTCGAGGTCGCCAGCGAGCCTGCGACGCAGGTCGTCGGCGCTGGCGAGGCCGCGCGCAGCCAGCACCGCCGCGCGTCGTCCGGTCTCCAGCGCCTCCAGACGGCGCGAGGCCGGCGGCAGGCGGCCGTCGAGGATGGCCCGCGCCAGCGCGCGCGGATCGAGCCGGTCGTGCGCGTAGGGCAGGGTGCCGACCAGCAGCAGGTAGAGCAGCAGGCCGAGCTGGTAGACGTCGGACGCTGTGCCGACCGCTTCGCCGCGCACCTGCTCCGGACTGGCGTAGGCCGGTGTCTGCGGCGCGCGCGCGGTGGCGGTGAGTTGGGTGTCCTCGTCGTCGAGCAGCTTGGCGATGCCGAAATCGAGCAGCCTGGCGTGGCCTTCGCGGTCGACCAGGATGTTGCCGGGCTTGATGTCGCGGTGCACGACCAGGCGCGCATGCGCGAAGGCGACCGCGGCGGCGACGCGCAGGAACAGGCGCAGGCGCGCCTCGATGCCGAGCCGGTGGCTGTCGCAGTAGCGGTCGATCGGCAAGCCGTCGACGTACTCCATCGCGATCCAGGGTCGCTGCCCGGCATCGCTGCCGATGTCGATGATGCCGGCGATGGACGGATGCGAGAGCCGCGCCAGGATGCGGCGCTCGCGCGCGAAGCGCTCGGCCATGCCGCTGCCGTCGAGCGATGCGCGCATGCGCTTGAGCGCGACGAAATGGGGGAAGCCGTCGAGGTCCTGCCGCGCGAGGTAGACCACGGACATGCCGCCACGGCCCAGCTCGCGCACGATGCGGAAGCGGCCCACCTCGGCTCCGGCGTCAAGGCTGGGGTCGTCGTCGAGCAGCGGATCGGCGAAGCCGGCCGCGAGCGGCGCGCCGGGTTCGAAGCGATCATCCTCGGACTCGGACAGGCGCAGCAGGCGTTGGACCCATTCGCACAACGCGGAATCCTCGCCGCAGCGCCGCCGCAGTTCCGCCTCGCGTTCGCCCGCCGCGAGGTCGAGCAGGTCGGCCAGGATGGCGTTGGCCTGCCGCGCCCGCTCCAGGCTGGCGCCCGGTCCCTTCAGCGGCGCGGTGGGCAGGTCCTCGCTCACGCCTGCGTTCCGATCCAGTCGCGCAGCCAGGCGCGTGCGCGCATCCAGTCGCGCTGCACGGTGCGCAGCGGCACGCCGAGGGCCTCGGCTGTTTCCGGCTCCGAGAGGCCAGCGAAGTAGCGGCATTCGAATACCCGCACCAGACGTTCGTCCAGCCGGTCGAGGTGCTGCAGGGCCTGCTCGATCAGCACCAGCTGCCCGGCCTGGTCCTGCACCGCGATGGGGGCCGAGTCGAGCGTGATCGGACGGGCGCCGCCGCCGCGCTTGTCGGCGAGGCGCTGGCGCGCCTGGCCGATCACGTACTGGCGCATCGCGCGCGCGCAGATGGCGAGCAGGTGGCCGCGGTCGTTGGCCTGCAGCCGGCTCTGCTCGACCAGCTTGAGGTAGGCCTCGTGCACCAGGGCCGTGGTGTCGAGGCTCAGCCCGCCGCCGGCGCGGGCCTGGCGGCGGGCGATGCGGCGCAGGTCCTGGTACACCAGCGGCACCAGGCGATCGAGCGCGCCGGCCTCGCCCGCCCGGTACTGCGCGAGGACCGACAGCAAGGT
>JANJTY010000031.1 GCA_024710865.1 Lysobacteraceae bacterium
TCGGCTTCGCCATCGCCGGCGCCCAGGCCGGCGCTTCCGACCTTCGGCAGCGTGTCCCGGCGGATCCCCAGCAAACCCGCATCCTGCCCGTCACCAAATCGACGCTGGGTGAGGCGCCGATCTGGGGCGCCGGCGCCGCGGTCGGTGCCAGCGACGGACAGTTCGCGAATCCGTTCATCGAAGCGGGGAGCTTCGCGGCGGGCGACAACCCCACCAGCTGGACCGCGCTCAGCGTCTTCGAAGCGTCCGGATCGGTCACGCCCGGGTCGGCTTTCTGGGTACGGAACCTGACCGGTCTCTCCCAGGGCGCCTACGTCGGTGGGCTGTCCCCCGCTGCGTCGCCGAGCCAGTCCGATGGCGTTGCGCTGTTCGATTCGGACTTTCTCGACAACGCCGGCTCGGAGGGCGCCTTCGGCACCGGCACCTCGCCCAGCCCGCATCGCGGCGAGCTGATCTCGCCGCGCATCGACCTGACCGGCTATACCGATCAGGCCCTGGCCGTGCGGTTCTACGCCTACCGTCGCCAGTTCGATATCGCCCAGTTGGCCGTGGCCATGTCGGTGGACGACGGCGCCACCTGGACCGATGCCGTCGACTACCAGCAGCTGATTGCAAGTCTCGCCCAGGGTTTCGTCGAGGTGAACTTCCCAACGGTCACGGCCGGCGTGGCCGACCTGACCAAGGCCCGGATCAAGTTCATTTTCGAGGGCGACTACTACTTCGCGATCGTCGACGACGTTTCGGTCGGCATCGCGACCCCATTCGATCTCGCACTCGGCGTGCTCGACCCGTCCGGCAACGATTTCGTCGAGCAGGGCGACGTGGTGCACATCACCGGCAGCCGCTTCTTTCCGGCGAGCCAGCTGGCGGCGGACGAGCGGCACCTTGGATTCGGCGGCACGATCCGGAACAAAGGGGCTCAAAGCGTGCTGCCCGAGATGAATCCCGCGCTCGATCTGGTGATCGAGCGCGACATCGAAGGAACCTGGACGACGGTGCACACCGACTCCATTACGGTGACCGAGCCCATTCCGGCTGGCGGCTATGTGTTCGTGACCGGTACGCTTTCGAGCGGCGCATGGGCGCTGCCGGGCGACTACCGCGCCACCTACACCGCGCGCTTCGACGGGAGCGACGGAGAAGGCGGCAACGACTCGCTGACCCATGTGTTCACCTTGACGCCGAACGATTACGCCTCGCTCGTCGACGTCGACGCCGAAGCGGATCCGGTCGCCCCAAGCTCGGTCTTCCCCGCTGGCGGACCCTTTGATTCGATCGAGCTGGGTTCCGTCTTCTACTTCGATGCAGCCACCGACGCCAACCTCAGCATCACCGGCCTCTCGTTTACCTACCGATTGTCAGTGAGCTTCTCGCCCAATCTCATCGGTGCGGACCAGACCCTGCTGGCGCGCGTGTATGCGGTCGATGCGAGCAGCGGCACCCTCGACAGCCGCGAACTCCTGGAGTTCCGGGGCGCGTGCGAGCTGCAGCTGACCGGGCTCGGCACGGATGTGGCGCCGGGCACCACGGCGACGGCGCGGTGCTCGCCGGCGGATGCCACGACATTCGAGCCGCCGCTCCGCCTCACGACCGGACACTACTTCGTCTCGGTGACGATCGGCCCGGGACAGCCGTTCAGCTTCGCGGACGTGCCGCTGTTCGGAGCCAGCGAACAGAAGAACTACCGGCACAACTCGCTCCTGGGTGGCCCAGGCCAGCTGACCCTGCCTTCGGTGGTCCTTCTGACCCCGGCCGGCAATGACGAGAGCATCTTCCCCGGCGGCTTCAACACGCCGTCGGCGATCTCGATCGGCATCGACCTCGCGGTTGACGCCAGCGCCCTGGAGCGCGTGTTCGACGACGGATTCGAGACGCCCTGAGCCAGCGCGCCGCACGGCGTCCGACGCGTGCCCCAGGCTCCTGACGGGACTGGGGCGGGCGCCAGTGCGACACATCGACCTCGCGGGGCTGCGCCTGCCAGGCGCGCAGCAGCACGCAGTACCCGAGATCCAGCACGGCCGCTGCGCTGTTCGCGCTGCAGCTCGTCCAGGCGGGAGGCCAGCGCTTCGTGCACTCACTGGGTCGCGACGTGATCGGCGAAGCGATCCGGCCATTCCGCCAGCTGCCAGAGCAGGGCGAGAGTGTGCGTGCAGGGAATGGCGGCGCGCACGGCCCGCAGCGCGGCCGCGACAGGCGCGCTTGGATCAGTCCCGGGTTTCGCCGACCTCTGCCTGCCCGCGCGTGCCGCGCGCGGCGAGCGGGCGAACCACTTGGACCAGGGTGATGAGCGTCTGGCCCGGCTGTTCGTTCATGACCTCGTGGGCCGAGTGCTCGAACCAGACCAGGGACTTGAACGGCGCCTGCAGGCGGGCGAACCAATCGGCCGCAACGGACGAGGACACGTTGACGTCATGGCGTCCGAGCATCAGCACCACGGGGCAATCGATGACATCGACCGCGCCGAGGTCCAGCGCCAGCATCTCGGGCAGGAGCGCGTCGATGGACAAGGCGCTGCCCGGCCCGATCAGATCGAGCTCCCGCTGCGAGTACTCCGGCGCCAGCCGCGCGGCCGCTGCTTCGTGGTCTCCGCCGCGTCGGCCGTAGACCATGCCGCCGTAATGGTTCAGCCAGCGGCGCTGCTTCATCAGGGCATCGGGCGACAGCGGCTGGCCACCGGCGGCGTAGGGCGCAAGCGATTCGAGTTCGTCGATCGCCTCGCGATTGCCGTCGGCGCGTGCCCGTTCCAGCGTCCAGGCCCAGCCGCGCCGCTCGCTTTCCGGAACGTCGATCATCTGCCCCATGCCGATGTACGCATGCAGCCATTCCGGCCGCCGCAGCGCCAGCTGCAGGCCCAGGTAGGACCCCCAGGAATGGCCCAGCAGAAACACCTTGTCCTGGCCGAGTTCGCGGCGAAGCCACGCGACCAGTTCCTCGGCATCGGCGACCATGCGCTCCAGCGTCAGCGTGCCGCGAACCTGCTCCGGATCGTTGGCGGCGTAGGTCTTGCCGGCGCCGCGCTGGTCCCACTGGACCACCGTGAAGTACTCCTCCCAGCCGCGCTGGAAGTACCAGCTGCTGGGCATCGATACCCAGCCCGGACCGCCGTGCAGCATCAGGAGCACGGGATTGTCGCGATCGTTCCCACGGAGGCTGACCCACTGTTCGATGCCGCCGATGGACACCGGCTCCAGTCGCTCAACGCCGCGCGGTGTGACGATCCTGCGCATATCGGCCACGATGCGCGTGGCCTCGTCGCGCGTCATCGACGGGGACGCCTGGCTTTCCGCGAACGCCATCGGCGCGCTGGTCGCCGCAGCGAACGCGACGGCCAGCCGGGCGCAGGTCGATAGGGATCGCGCACGCATCGCGTTCACCTCGGATCTTGATGCTGGTGCTGCATCTTACCCAAGGCCGTCCACGCTCACGGGGCAGCGGCGCTATCGCCCCGCCCTGTCGCGCACGCGACCTGGGTCGTCGTCCGGCACCGCGGGGCAGGTCGCCCCGCACCGTCGTGGGGAGCCGCACTGCCCAGCACCAGCCCGGGTAGTCCCGCGGACGCCCGAATCAATCCAGCCTGGGCAGATCGAAGACCAGCACCTCCGCCGCCTCGCCCTGTTCGATCCGAACGGCGTCCTCGTCCGCGTACAGCAGCGCATCGCCTGCGGAGAGGTGCTGGCCGTTGACCACGGCCTTGCCCTGCGCAAGATGCACATAGCCGAGCCGGCCCGGCGCCAGCCGGTGCGTGGCCGACTCGCCGGCATCGATCAGGGCGGCGAACAGCCGTGCGTCCTGGTGGATCGTGACCGAGCCCTCGGCCCCATCGGGGCTGGCGACGAGCCGCAGGCGCCCGCGCTTCTCCTCGGCCGCGAAGGCCTTCTGCTCGTATCCGGGCTTGATGCCGCGGAACTTCGGAATGATCCAGATCTGCAGGAAGTGGGTGACGCCGTCGGCGCTGTGGTTGAACTCCGAGTGGGTCACGCCAGTGCCGGCGCTCATCCGCTGCACCTCGCCCGGCACGATGGCGGCGCCGTTGCCCATCGAGTCGCGGTGCGCCAGGGCGCCGTCGATCACGTAGCTGATGATCTCCATGTCGCGATGGCTGTGGGTGCCGAAGCCCTGGCCCGGTTGCACGCGATCCTCGTTGATCACGCGCAGCGGACCCCAATGCACATGGCGCGGGTCGTGGTAGTCGGCAAAGGAAAAGCTGTGCCAGGACTCCAGCCAGCCGTGCTGGGCGTGACCGCGTTCGTTGGCGGCTCGCAGGGTGATCATGTCGGGGCTCCTTGGATAGGGACGGTTGCGGGTTGCGATCGCCGCATCGGGTCAATCATCCCGGCTTCGCGGCCGGCGATGCGGCGGGCGAGGGGTCGTGGCGGAATCATGCGCGGCTGGATTGGCCCCACAAAGCGGGGAAACACGAATTGATTGTTTCCTTTTTTGAGCAAAGGACCGCTACGCTGGCGGCAGGCGTTCGCCACCGGGAGAGGGCATGGATCGCATCGAGTGCATGCGCACCTTCGTGGAAACGGTGCGTGCGGGAGGCTTCTCGGCGGCGGCGCGCCGGCTCGACCTGCCGCGCTCCAAGGTCAGCAAGC
>JANJTY010000032.1 GCA_024710865.1 Lysobacteraceae bacterium
TCGATGGCGTCCTGGTCGCCCAGCCAGTCCGAGCCCTTGATGGTGTCGTAGAAGTGGAAGCGCCAGTCGTCCTCGCCCATGTTGCCGAGCGCGGCGGAAATGCCGCCCTGCGCCGCGACCGTGTGCGAGCGGGTCGGGAACACCTTCGAGAGGCAGGCGGTCTTGAGGCCCTTCTGGGCCAGTCCGAAGGTGGCGCGCAGGCCGGCACCGCCGGCGCCGACGACGACCATGTCGTAGTGGTGGGTATGGATCGGATAGGCGCTCATGGGCCCTGGCATCACGCGGAAAAGACGAGGCGGCCGATGGAGACGACCGAAAGCACGGCGGCGAAGACGTAGACCAGTTTCACCGCGAGCTGGAGCGCGACTTCAGCGCCGCGCTGGTGGATGTAGTCCTCGATCACCACCTGCAGGCCAAGGCGCGCGTGCCAGAACAGGGCAAGCACATAGATCAGCAGCAGGCTGGCCGTCACCGGCTGCGCCAGACTGAGGCGCGCGGTGGCGTAGTCCTTGCCGATCAGGCCGAGAACCAAGTAGACGAACCAGGGCGTGAGCAGGGCCAGCGCGACCGCGGTGACGCGCTGTAGCCACCAGTGGTGCACGCCGTCCTTGCCCGAGCCCAGGCCGCGTGCGGTCGCAATGGGGTGCCGGAGATGGCTCATGGGTTGGCTCCGATCAGGACCACGGCCCAGATCGCCGCGGTGAACAGCAGGGTCAGGGCCCAGACGGTGTAGCCGCTGGCATACAGGCTTGGGATCCCGTAGCCGCGACCAGAGTCCCACAGCAGGTGACGGATGCCGTTCAGAAGGTGGTAGACCAGCGCGGCGGAAAACACGAACAGCACGACCTTACCGGGCAGTGAGGCCAGCAGCGCCGCGCAGGCGGCATAGGTCTCCCCGCCGCTGGCGAGCGCATGCAGCCACCAGGCGAGGCCGAGCGCGCCCACGGCCAGAACCACACCGCTGGCGCGGTGCAGGATCGACATGAGCATGGTGATCTGCCAGCGGTAGATCTGCAGATGCGGAGAGAGCGGTCGTTCGCGCGACGGCATGGGCGGCACCAGTACAGGTAGGCTCGAAAGGGGACTTCGCGACTCGGAATGGTCACGCCGACGGCGTGCCGGCCGCGTCAAAAATCGATGCAGCGACCGTTCTTCTCCCAGTCGCCGTAGCGTGTGGGCTCAGGCCCGTCCCGTCCACCGATCTCGCGTGCCGGCGGTGCCGGCTGCGGTGCCGGGGGCGTCGGATGCGCATCCTGGGGATCGGTGGGACCGGCGGCTTCGCCTATCATTGGGTGTCGACCGAGAAAGCCTTTGAAGGTTAATGCCTGCGCCCATGCCGAGCAAGCCGGACACACCCACGCGAAGCTGTTTTCCCCTGCCTTCGGTCTCGCTCCTCGCCTTCGACGGGCCCGACGCCACGACCTTCGCGCAGGCCCAGTTCTGCAATGACGTGGCGGAGCTGGGCAACGGCGCCTGGCAGTGGAACGCCTGGCTGAGTCCGAAAGGCCGCGTCATCGCGCTGTTCCGGCTCGTGCGCGTCACCGATGTGAGGCTGCTGGCGGTACTGGAGGACGTTCCGGCGTCCACCCTGGCCGAACGCCTCGTGCGCTATCGCTTCCGCAGCCGGGTGGCGATCGAGGCGGTCGACGCGACCGCCCTCGCCTGCCGGGATCGCGCGGATGACGCCAGCCCCACGGCCGCGGTTGGCGATCTCGACGCCGGTCTGGAGCTTCGCCTTGATCGCGACCGGACGTTGCGCCTTTCGCGCACGGCTGCCGAACCATCGGCCGGCGCGAGCGACCTGGCCTCGGCGCAGGCGCGCTGGCGCCTGGACGACGTGCGCGCCGGCATTCCCCATCTGCTGGCCGAAGACGCCGAGGCCTTCACCGCGCACATGCTGGGCCTCGACGCGCTGGGCGCACTCAGCCTGCGCAAGGGCTGCTATCCAGGCCACGAGATCGTGGCGCGCTCGCATTACCTCGGGCAGGTCAAGCGCGGCCTGCAGCGCGTGGCCGCGGACGCACCGTTGCCCGCGCGCGCGCCCTTGCTCGACGATGCGGGCCAGACCGTCGGTCACCTCGTGTGCAGCGTCAACCTGCCGCCCGCCACGTTCGAGGGACTGGCGGTGCTGCCGCGCGACGAGGCTGCTACCGGACGCGGCATCAGGCTGGACGGGATACCGCTGCGGGTACTGTGATCCGATCCGCGCAAAGCCAACGACAGGACCGCGCCAGGGCTTGTGGCCATTGGCTTCATTCAGGCTTTCTGATATAGCGTGGTGGCAACGGACGGGAGGGGATTCGGCTCATGAACAGGGTGCGGTGCTGGTTGGCAACAGGTCTCCTGGCGCTGGTCTCGGCGACAGCCGGGGCGCAGGAGTACAGCTTGGTGGTCGAGCCGCGCTACCCCGCGGATCAGGCAGCCGAGGTCTACCGACCCCTGATCGAGTACCTCAGCAAGTCCACGGGCTTCCGCTTCAAGCTGGTCGCGCCGCGCAACTACCACTTCCATTGGCGCGACATCCGCAACAACAAGCCGGTCGACTTCGCCTTCGAGGAAGCGCACCTGGTCGACTACCGCATCTCGCGCCACGGCTTCATTCCGCTGGCGCGCACCGCCGAGCGCAGTACCTACACCCTGCTGGCCGACGCCGCGTACGCCGAGAACGGCCTCGATGGGCTGGTCGGCTACCGCGTGATCAGCATGCCCTCGCCCAGCCTGGGCTCTGCGCTGCTCGCGCGCATGTACCGCAACCCACTGACCCAGCCCGATATCCGCTCCGAAGCGGCCTCGTGGCGCGATGGGGTGGAGATCGTGTTCTCGGGCGAAGCCGAGGGCGCGATGGTGCCGAGCTTCATTGCCGACCAGTATCCCAACCTGGTCGCGATCCAGCGCAGCGAGGAGTTCGCCGGGCCGGCGGTCACCGCCGCCCCGAGCGTCGACCCGGCGGTGCGCGACGCGGTCAAGGCAGCGTTGCTGGCGCTGCACGAGGACGAGTCGCTGTACGAAGTGCTGGTCGAGATCGGTGCCAGTCGCTTCGAGGAGGCCACCGCGGCCGATTACAAGGGTGCCGAACGCATGCTCGAGGGCTTCTTCGGCTACCAGCCAGCGGGCGGCTAGGAACCTGCTCGGCCGCCCGCGGTCAGGACGCCGGCAGGCCGAACAGACTGCACGCGTTGCGGGTCGTCGCCGCCGCGACCACGGCCTCGGATTCGCAGCGCAGTCGCGCCACCGCGGCCAGCACCTCGGCTACGCAATCAGGCTCGTTGCGCCCGCCCCGACGGGAGACGGACGGCTGGTCCGGCGCGTCGCTTTCCAGCACCAGTTGCTCCAGCGGTACGGTCGCTACCACGCGCTGCAGTCGCTGCGCGCGCTCGTAGGTCACGGGGCCGCCGACGCCGATCCGGAAGCCGAGGCGATGCAGCTGCGTCGCCTGCTCCAGGCTGCCGGAGAAGCTGTGCACAACGCCACGCAGCCCGCCGATGCGACGCAGGCTCCCGATCACCGCATCCACCGCGCGCCGCGCGTGCAGGATTACCGGCAGATCGAACTCGCGCGCGAGGCGAAGCTGCGCCTCGAACAGGGTCAGCTGGAGCGCGTGATCCAAGCCCTCGACGAAGTGGTCGAGCCCGCACTCGCCCACCGCAACCGCCCGCGTCCCGCGCAGGCGCGCGCGCAAGGCGTCGAGATGCTCGATGCGATGCTCGGCCAGATACATCGGGTGCAGGCCGTACGCCGGATGCAGGCTGGCGTCCCGGGCGCACAGCGCCTCAAGGGCATCCCATCCTCCGGCGGCAACGGCCGGGACCACGATCCGCCGAACCCCGGCCGCATGCGCTCGCGCGACGACGGCCTCGCGGTCGGCCTCGAATTCGACCGCGTCCAGGTGACAGTGGCTATCGACCAGGTCCAGCATGCTTGTCATTCTGCCCCAGCCTCGGGGTCCATGAGCCCTCCCTCGCCCGCCGCTCGGCTTTTGTCCATACTTCCCGCCTTTCCGACCAGCCCCGGGAGGCACCATGGGATTCCTTAGCGGCAAGCGCGCGCTGATCACCGGCATCGCCAGCCAGCGCTCCATCGCCAACGGCATCGCCGAGGCCATGCACCGCGAAGGCGCAGAACTCGCCTTCACGTACCAGAACGAAAAGCTCAAGTCCCGGGTCGAGGACGCAGCCACCCGCTGCGGTTCGGACATCGTCCTGCCCCTCGATGTGGCGGACGACGCCCAGATCGCCGCCCTGTTCACGCAGCTCGGGCAGCGTTGGGACCGATTCGACATCCTGGTCCACGCCATCGCCTACGCGCCGCGCGAGGCGATCGGAGGCGGCTTCCTTGACGGTCTCACGCGCGAGAACTTCGCGATCGCGCACGACATCTCGTCCTACTCGCTCGCAGCACTGGCCAAGGCCGCGCGGCCGATGATGCAAGGCAGCGGCTCGATCCTCACCCTGTCCTACCTCGGCGCCGAACGCGCCCTGGCCAACTACAACGTCATGGGCGTTGCAAAGGCCAGCCTCGAGGCCTGCGTTCGTTACCTGGCCCTGAACCTTGGCCCCGAAGGCATCCGGGTCAACGCGATCTCGGCCGGACCGATCAAGACCCTGGCCGCGGCCGGCATCGCCAACTTCCGCAAGATGCTCGGCCACGTCGAGCAATACGCACCGCTGCGCCGCAGCGTCACGATCGAAGACGTGGGCAACGCCGCCGCGTTCCTTTGCTCGGATCTGGCCTCCGGCATCACCGGCGAGGTCACCTACGTCGACGCGGGCTACAACATCCTCGGCATGACCGGCATCGAGGTCGACTGATGCCCTGAGGGAACCTGTCCCGGTCGCACGCGCGACCCCGGGACCGTCGCGCGTCCGGGTCTGTCCCCCTTGATGCAGCGTGGCTGCGGCAGGCCCCGCCGGGCAGCCTCGGTCGAGGCCCCGGGGGAAAGCCCAGCGGATGGGAAGCGTTCCACCGCCGCAGCGAGCGCGTCGGCGGCCGGTCGTGACCAGGCGCGCTGCGTGGCAGCGCGCGAGTGTGGCGGGCTCGTGACCGCGGTTCGCGCGCAGCGCGGCGCGGCCGAGGGCGTCCGGAGGCGGCCACTGCAGGCGGGCGATGTCCGCTCGCCGTCCCAGGATTCATGCGGTCGAATCGCCTTCTGGACGCACGAAGGCCGCGCTCTCGCGCGGCCTTCGTGCGTTCCGTCAGGCGGGCGGCTGCGTTCCGCGTTGAAGCCGCGGCGCTGGCCAGCGCAGACTACAGGCGTTCTTCGGCCACTTTCACGTCGGTGGCGCGGCGCAGGGTGTCAAGCAGTCCGCGCAGCTCGATGCCCGACAGGGCCTGGCCAAGCTGGCTGCGCAGCGCCTCGCGCTCCGCCGCCGCTACGCTGTTCGGATCGCCGTCACGCACCGCCTGCACCTCGATCAGCGCGTAGCGGTTGCCGCCCAGGGTCGCCAGTCCACGCGACGCAGCGCCTTCAGCCGGACGCGGCAGCTCGAACGCCTCGCTCACCACGGCCGGGTCGAGGCTCGCGCCGCTGCGCGCGGTGTCCTTGGCCTCGGCAACCTCCGCACCGATCGAAGCGGCGACGTCGGCCAGGGACTCGCCGGCGGTGAGGCGGGCTTCGAGCGCCTCGGCGGCGGCCTTCGCGGCCTCGGCCACGCGCTCGGCGACGATGTCGGTACGGACCCGATCGCGCACGTCGTCGAGGGGCAGCGGCTTGGCCGGGAAGTGCTCGGCAACGCGGATGACCGCGATGTGGTTGGGCTCAAGCTCGATCGAATCGCTGACCGTGCCTTCGGTGATCAGGACGCTGGAAAAAGCCTGCTCGCGCACCGCCGGATTCGCCGCGATGCCGCTCGACGCAGTGCGCGAGAACGGCCCCTCGCGGCGGATCTCGAGGCCGAGCTCGCTCGCGGCGGGCGCCAGCGTGGTGGGATCTCGGTAGACCAGGTCGACCAGCTTGCCGGACAACTCGGAGAACGCGCGCTCGCGCTCGCTTTCGAGGTACTCGCGCTCGAGTTCGGCGCGCACCGACTCGAAGGGCTTCACCACCTCGTCGCGCACTTCGCGCACTTGGATCAGATGCCAGCCCTCGGCCGACTGCACCGGCTGGCCCACGCTGCCCGCTGCCTGCGCAAAGGCCGCGGTCTCAAAAGCCGGATCGGTCATGCCGCGCTCGATCCAACCGAGATCGCCGCCGGTCGGCTTCGAGCCGATGTCATCGGAGGTCTCGCGCGCGATCGCGGCGAAATCGGCTTCAGGCTCGGCCAGGCGCGCGGCGATGGCGTCGACCTTTTCGCGTGCGGCGCGCTGGGCGTCTGCATCGGCGTCCTGTGCCACCGACACGAGGATGTGCGACAGCAACCGCTGCTCCGGCTCACGGAAGCGGAAGCCCTGCTCCTCGTAGCGGCGACGCAGTGACTCCTCATCGGCAACGGTTGGCACCTCGATGCCGGCCGCGTCCACTTCGAGGTACTCGATCGTCACCTGCTCGTCGGACTGGTAACGATCGGCGTTGGCGGCGTGGAAGGCCTGGATCGCCGCATCATCCGGCGCCTCGATGGCTTCTTCCCCCGGCGGCGGCACCAGCACGTACGCGACATCGCGGCGCTGGTCGCGCAGGCGCAGGAAGTCGTGCACGTAGGCTTCGGTGACGAAGGCGCTGCGCGAAACCGGCTCGGACAGCGCCTGGACCTCCAGGTCGCGGCGGACGCGCTGCTCGAACTCGCGCGGGCTCATGTTCTGGCCCTGCAGCATCATGCGGTAGAGATCGGGGTCGAACTTGCCGTCGCGCTGGAAGGCCTGCACCTGCAGGATCTCCTTCTGCAGCCTTGCCGGCGGAACGGTCAGCCCCATGCGTTCGCCCGCCTGCAGGAGGAGTTGCTCCTCGACCAGTCGATCGAGCATCTGACGCTTGATCTCGGGCTGGTCGAACATGCGTCCGTCGAAGCGGTCGCCCAGCATCTGGCGCATCTGGCGCCGGTACTCCTCGAAGCGGGTGCGGAACTCGTCCGGAGTGATCTCCGCCTCGCCGACCTTGGCGACATAGACGGAAACGCCGGGCGACATGTAGTTCTCGATGCCGAAGAAGGCAAACGGGACGACCAGCAGGATGACGATGATGGCTGCGATCCAGCCCGTGGTCTTTTCGCGCAGTGTCTGGAGCATTGCTTGTTCCGTGGCGGTCAGGGGCCCGCGACGCGCAGACCCCGCTGCACGCCCGGACGGCACAAAAAACAAGGGCGCCGATTGCCGGCGCCCTTGGATAGGTGGCGGAGTGGACGGGACTCGAACCCGCGACCCCCGGCGTGACAGGCCGGTATTCTAACCGACTGAACTACCACTCCGCTGTGCTACACGTACAACGCTTGGTGGGTGCTGAGGGTTTCGAACCCCCGACCCTCGCCTTGTAAGGGCGACGCTCTACCGCTGAGCTAAGCACCCTTGGCGAAAGCGCACTAGTTTACGGCATCCTTCAGCGCTTTACCAGCCTTGAAGGTGGGATTTTTCGAAGCCTTGATCTTGATCGTCTGACCGGTGCGCGGATTGCGGCCGGTACGCGCGGCGCGCTTGCGCACGGCGAAGGTGCCGAAGCCGACGAGCGACACGGTGTCGCCCTTCTTGAGCGCCTTGCGGATCACTTCGATGACGGCATCGATGGCGCGACCGGCGTCGGCCTTGGACAGTTCGGCGGATTCGGACACCGCACCAATGAAGTCAGCTTTGTTCATTGCTCTTGTCACTCCCTAAGCGAGAAATGGGGCCCGCGTTGTTCTGCGTTCGACGCTGCGCATCGAGGCAGGATGCCAGGCCATCGAACTCTTGCCTCGTGCGCACCGCGGTCGGGGCGTCGCAAGGTTGCCGCGATTTATACCAGCGCCCCAACAGGCGCGCAACGGGATTTTTCCAGCAATGGCGCGGCCTGCAGGGGTTTTCCCCCACCTGCACAATGCGCCGCCGCGGTCAAGCGGCGGCGCAGGATTCAGTGCGGGCGAACCGGCGCAGCGCGACGCCGACCGCCGCTCTCTTTTCCCGGTACCGCGCCCGGCTCGCCGGTCTGCGGCGCGAGCGGACGCTCGAGGGCGAGATCCAGCACTTCATCGATCCAGCGTACCGGACGGATGTCGAGTCCCTGGGTCACGTTCTTCGGGATCTCGGTGAGGTCCTTGCGGTTCTCCTCCGGGATCACCACGGTGCGGATGCCGCCGCGCAGCGCGGCAAGCAGCTTCTCCTTCAGGCCGCCGATCGGCAGCACCCGGCCACGCAGGGTGATCTCGCCGGTCATGGCGACATCGGCGCGCACGGGCACCTTGGACAGCATCGAGACCAGGGTGGTGACCATGGCGATGCCCGCGCTCGGGCCATCCTTGGGCGTGGCGCCTTCCGGCTAGTGCACGTGGATGTGGTTCTTCTGGTGGATGTCTTCTTCTTTGCCTCGGCGTTCGGCGCGCGCGCGCACCACCGACAGCGCCGCCTTGGCCGACTCCTGCATCACTTCGCCCAGCTGACCGGTGAGGATGAGGTTGCCCTTGCCCGGCACCAGGGTGGATTCGATCTGCAGCAGGTCGCCGCCCACCTCGGTCCAGGCCAGGCCGGTGACCAGGCCAACCTCGTTCTGCTGCTCGGCGCGTCCGAAGTCGAAGCGGCGCACGCCGAGGTAGTGGTCGATGTTCTTCGGCGTGACCGCCACCGCACTGCGCTTGACGGCCTTGCGCGCGCCCTTGGCGGCCTTGCCGGCGGCCAGGCTGAGCTCCTTCACCACCTTGCGGCAGATCTTGGCGATCTCGCGCTCGAGGTTGCGCACGCCCGACTCGCGAGTGTAATAGCGGATGATCTCGCGCACCGCGGCCTCGCCGATCTTGAGCTCATCGGCCTTCAGGCCATTGGCCTTGATCTGCTTGGTGAGCAGGTAGCGCAGCGCGATGTTGACCTTCTCGTCCTCGGTGTAACCCGGGATGCGGATCACCTCCATGCGGTCGAGCAGCGGTCCGGGGATGTTGAGCGAGTTGGCGGTCGCCACGAACATCACCTCGGACAGGTCGAAATCGACCTCGAGGTAGTGGTCGTTGAACGCGCTGTTCTGTTCCGGGTCGAGCACCTCCAGCAGGGCCGAGCTGGGGTCGCCGCGGAAGTCCATGCTCATTTTGTCGATCTCGTCGAGCACGAAGAGCGGATTGCGCGTGCCGACCTTGGACAGGTTCTGCAGGATGCGGCCGGGCATGGAGCCGATGTAGGTGCGGCGGTGCCCGCGGATCTCGGCCTCGTCGCGCACACCACCCAGGCTCATGCGCACGAACTTGCGGTTGGTGGCCTTGGCGATCGACTGCCCAAGCGAGGTCTTGCCCACGCCCGGCGGGCCGACCAGGCACAGGATCGGGCCTTTCATGGTCCTGACCCGGCTCTGCACCGCGAGGTACTCGAGGATGCGCTCCTTCACCTTCTCCAGGCCGTAGTGGTCGGCGTCCAGCACCTTCTGCGCGGCGTCGAGATCGCGCCGCACCTTGGTGCGCTTCTTCCAGGGCACGCCCACCATCCAGTCGACGTAATTGCGCACGACGGTGGCCTCGGCCGACATCGGCGACATCTGCTTGAGCTTGTTCAGTTCGGTCCTGGCCTTGGCCTCGACCGCCTTGGGCATGCCGGCATTGGCGATCTTCTTGGCGAGCTCCTCGATCTCGTTCGGCGCTTCGTCCAGCTCTCCCAGTTCCTTCTGGATCGCCTTCATCTGCTCGTTGAGGTAGTACTCGCGCTGCGACTTCTCCATCTGCGACTTGACCCGGCCGCGGATCTTCTTCTCCAGCTGCTGGACGTCGATCTCGCCTTCGACAAAACCGATCAGCAGTTCAAGGCGCTGTCCTACCTCGACCGTGTCGAGCAGTCGCTGCTTGTCGGAAAGCCGGATACCGAGGTGCGCCGCCACCGTGTCGGCGAGGCGGCTGGGATCGTCGATGCCCGACAGGGTCGAGAGGATCTCGGGCGGAATCTTGCGGTTGAGCTTGACGTACTGCTCGAACAGCGAGACGACCGAGCGCAGCGTCACCTCCAGTTCGCGCTCGTCGCGTTCGTAGACCGCCTCGGCCACCGCGCCCTGCGCGTGCAGCACGCCGTCCACCGGGGCGATGGCGGCGACGCGCACGCGCGAGGTGCCTTCCACCAGCACCTTGATCGTGCCGTCCGGCAGTTTGAGCAGCTGCAGCACCTGCGCCAGGGTGCCGACGGCATGCAGATCGTCCGGGCCCGGATCGTCCACGTCCGGGCTCTTCTGCGCGACCAGCAGGATCTGGCGGTCGCCCTGCATGGCCTTGTCGAGCGCCTGGATGGACTTCTCGCGTCCGACGAAGAGGGGAATGACCATGTGCGGATAGACGACCACGTCCCGCAACGGCAATACCGGCAGGTCGATGGTCGCGGCGGGGGTCTGGCTGGGCATGGGCGTATCCAGTGTTGGCGGGCAGCACCGAGGGCTGCGATGGACCCAAGATGGGGGCAGGTACGCGCGAGGCAAGTCGAGCATGCGACGACGCCCGGCCCGGAGCAAGCCGGGCGGACGAACGGTCGCGAGATGGTGACCAGGCGCCGCGCTGGGCGCCGGCCGGGCTTACTCCGCGGCGGCCTTCGGCGCGGGCGCGGCGTTGCTGTAGATCAGGTAGGGCTCGGCCTGGTTGTTGATGACCGACTCGTCCACCACCACCTTGCTGACTTTCTCAAGCGAAGGAAGCTCGAACATCGTGTCGAGCAGGACCTGCTCCAGGATGGTGCGCAGGCCGCGCGCCCCGGTCTTGCGCTTGAGCGCCTTCTGCGCCACCGCGGTGAGGGCGTCGGTGCGGAACTCCAGCTCGACGTCCTCCATCTCGAACAGCTTCTTGAACTGTTTGACGACGGCGTTCTTGGGCTCGGTCAGGATCTTGACCAGGGCCGGCTCGTCCAGCTCTTCGAGCGTGGCGACCACCGGCAGGCGGCCGACGAATTCCGGGATCAGGCCGAACTTGATGAGATCCTCGGGCTCGACCTCGGCCAACACCTTGCCGACCTCGGTCTTGCGCTCCTTGCTCTTGAGCTGCGCACCGAAGCCGATGCCGCCGTTCTCGGTGCTGCGCTGCTGGATGATCTTCTCGAGACCTGCGAAGGCGCCGCCGCAGATGAACAGGATGTTGCGCGTGTCGACCTGCAGGAACTCCTGCTGCGGATGCTTGCGACCGCCCTGCGGCGGCACGCTGGCGACGGTGCCCTCGATCAGCTTGAGCAGCGCCTGCTGCACGCCCTCGCCCGACACGTCGCGGGTGATGGAGGGGTTCTCGGACTTGCGCGAGATCTTGTCGATCTCGTCGATGTAGACGATGCCCTGCTGCGCCTTCTCGACATCGTAGTCGCACTTCTGCAGGAGCTTCTGGATGATGTTCTCGACGTCTTCGCCGACGTAGCCGGCCTCGGTCAGGGTCGTCGCGTCGGCGATGGTGAACGGAACGTTCAGCAGGCGGGCCAGGGTCTCGGCCAGCAGGGTCTTGCCCGAACCGGTCGGGCCGATCAGCAGGATGTTGGATTTGGCCAGCTCGACATCGTCGTTCTTCTGCCGGCTTTCGATGCGCTTGTAGTGGTTGTACACCGCCACCGACAGCGTGCGCTTGGCACGCGGCTGGCCGATCACGTACTGGTCGAGCACGTCGAGGATCTCGCGCGGGCGCGGCAGGTGGCTGCGCGCCGAGGCGGACTTCTCCTCCAGCTCCTCGCGAATGATGTCGTTGCAGAGCTCGACGCACTCGTCGCAAATGAACACGCTCGGCCCGGCGATCAGCTTGCGGACCTCGTGCTGGCTCTTGCCGCAGAACGAGCAGTACAGGATCTTGCCGCCGTCGCCGCTACGACCGGAACGCTCGTCGCTCATGCCTCGAAAACCTTCAGTCCGTGAAACGGCCCGAGAATACCACAGCGAACCGGGCTACCCCCGGGACCGTGGAACCTTCTGCCACAAACCGTGAAACGCTTCGTGAAGGCGGCGTCAGGCCGGCTTCACGCTCTCGTCGGAACGCGCCTTGAGGACCTGGTCGATCAGACCGTAAGCCGCCGCATCGTCCGCGTTCATGAAATTGTCGCGATCGGTATCGCGCGCGATGCGCTCGATCGGCTGCCCGGTGTGGTGCGCCAGCACCGCATTGAGGCGGTCGCGGATCGCCAGGATCTCGCGGGTGTGGATCTCGATGTCGCTGGCCTGGCCCTGGTAGCCGCCCAACGGCTGGTGGATCATCACGCGCGAATGCGGCAGGCAGTAGCGCTTGCCCTTGGCTCCGGCAGCGAGCAGCAGAGCGCCCATGCTGGCGGCCTGGCCGATGCAGATGGTGCTGACATCCGGACGGAGGAATTGCATGGTGTCGTAGATGGCCATGCCGGCGGTGACCACGCCACCCGGCGAGTTGATGTAGAGGCTGATGTCCTTGTCCGGATTCTCGGCCTCAAGGAACAGCAGCTGGGCGACCACCACGTTGGCCATGTAGTCGTCCACCGGCCCGACCATGAAGATCACGCGCTCCTTCAGCAGGCGCGAGTAGATGTCATAGGCGCGCTCGCCGCGGCTGGTCTGTTCGACCACCATCGGCACCAGGTTGAGACCCTTGATCGTGCTCATTCGGGTGCGGCTCCTTGGGCATTGGAAGGCGCGGCCGGGCGGACGCCGGCCGCGCGCATCGAGATCAAATGCGGGCGAGCAGGGACGGTATCAAGCCGCGCGCGAAGGCCGCATGACTTCGTCGAAGCTCAGCTCCTCGTCCGTGTGGCGGGCGTGCTCGGCGATCCAGTCGATCACCTGGTCCTCCAGCACGCGGGCCTGCAGCGAGTTCATCAGCTGCTCGTCCTTGCTGTACAGCTCGATGACCTGCTCCGGTTCCTCGTAGGTCGAGGCGATCGCAGCCATCATTTCGCGCACGCGGGCGGGATCGAGACGGATATCGTTCTGGCGCCCGATCTCACCCAGGAGGATGGCGACCAGCACGCGCTCCGCCGCGGCGGCGCGGAAGGCCTGGGGATCGGCCTTGGCGTCCTTCTGCCCCTGCTGCTGGGCCTGCTGTTCGGCCTGGCGCGCCAGCGCCTCGGCCTCGGAGCGGATCATGCGCTCGGGGAACTGGATGTGGGAGTAGGCAGCCACCAGCTTGGTCGCGACCTGGCGCTTCAGGCGCGCCATGAGGGCGCCCTTGAGTTCGCGCTCCAGGTTGGCACGCACTTCGCCGCGGAACTGGTCGAGCTCGCCCGAGGCGATGCCGAAGCTGCGGATGAAATCGGCATCGACCGCCGGCAGCACGGCCTCGGACACGCGCACGATCTTGACGTGGATGACGGCGGTCTTGCCGGCCAGCCGCTGGACCCGGTACTCGGCCGGGAACTCGACCGTCAGCTCGCGCTCGTCGCCCACCGCAAGGCCCTCGAGCTGGCGCTCCAGGTCGGCGAACAGCGCGCCGGAGCCGAGCACCGTGCCGGAGCGCTCGACGCCCTCGGCCGGGATGCGCTCGCCCTCGGCAACCGCATGCGACTCGAACAGCACCATGTCGCCGGCGGCGGCCGGGCGCGCGACCTCGTTCCAGCCGCGGCGCTGCAGGCGCAGGGTCTCGATCATCGTGTCAATGTCGGCGTCGCTGACCGCCGCGCGCGGACGCGTCACGTCGAGGGCGGAGACGTCGACAGCGCCGATCTCGGGCATGACCTCGAAGGTGGCGGTGTAGACGATCTGGCCGTCGACCGGCTGGCCGGAGGTCTGGATCGACGGATTGCCGGCGATGCGCAGGTTCTCCTGCCGGACCGCTTCGTTGAAGGTGACGCGCAGCACTTCGCTCAAGGCCTCGCCGCGGACTTCACGGCCAAAGCGCTGCTCGACGATCTTCGCCGGCACCTTGCCGCGGCGGAAGCCCTTGAGCCGCAGGTTGCGGCTCATCTCGTCGATGCGGGCGCGCACCTGCGATTCGTACTGCTCGGCGGGGACGCTGACGGTGAGACGACGCTCAAGCGCGCCCGTGTTCTCGAGTGAAACCTGCATGATGACTCCTGCGACGGCCGCCGGCGGCGGCCTGCTCTGGCTGGGTGGACCGGAAATTATCGCCTGACTCGGGCAGAACTGCGAGCCCTGGTGCGAAAGGAGAGACTCGAACTCTCACGGGTTGCCCCACTGGAACCTAAATCCAGCGCGTCTACCAGTTCCGCCACTTTCGCTTTGGGGGGAGGTTCCGCCGAAGGCGGCGGGGGGAGTCGGGGTTCGGGAAGATGGTGGGCCGTCAAGGATTCGAACCTTGGACCTACTGATTAAGAGTCAGCTGCTCTACCAACTGAGCTAACGGCCCATCTGAACCGATGGCGGCCTGTGTCGACCGCCGGGGGATGCGCATTGTGCCGCATCTTGAG
>JANJTY010000065.1 GCA_024710865.1 Lysobacteraceae bacterium
AGGATGCACGGAGGGCGCCTCGCCGGGGTCTCCTTTCTCTTGGTTACTTCTCTTTGGACACGCAAAGAGAAGTAACTCGGGGCATCCGAAGGACGCACCGAAAGCTTTGCTTCCGAGATCAAGAGAACCGAATCGCGCGACCGCGGCACAACCCCAATGATGCGGTTCGCTGCGCTCACCACATCCCACGAAGGCCCGTCGCCACGACGCACCAGCGCACCAGCGCCTTCGACGCGCCCGGCTCGCAAGCCGCGCTCAGAACCACTCTGGCTCCATCACCAGCGTCGAGTCATCCAGCTCCGTCAGCAGTCGCGCGCTGTGCTCGACCACCGGCAGCTCCTGCCGGAAAAAGTAACGACACGTCTGCAGCTTGCCGCGCAGGAAACCGGCCTCCTCGCCCGCGGCGGCCGGCAGGCGCGCATCGGCGACGAGGGCCTGCTTCAGCCACATCCAGGCCACCACGGTGTGGCCGAGCAGGGTCATGTAGTGCGTGGCGTTGGCCAGGCCCAGCCGCACCTGCCCGGATGCCAGCGCGCGACCCACAGCGCCTGTCGCCTCGCCCGCCAGCGCGCAGGCGCGGCGCAGGGACTGGGCGTAGTCGGCCAAGGCGGGCCGCTCGGCTGCCGCCGCGCAGTCGGCCTCGATGCGACGCATCAGGATCCTCAGCGCCGCGCCGTCCTGCAGCATCGCCTTGCGCCCCAGCAGGTCCAGCGCCTGGATGCCGTTGGTGCCCTCGTGGATCGCGTTCAGGCGGTTGTCACGGTAGTGCTGCTCGACCGGATACTCGCGGGTGTAGCCGTAGCCGCCCAGCACCTGGATGGCCAGCTCGTTCGCCTTCAGGCACCAGTCCGAGGACCAGGCCTTGACGATGGGCGTGAGCAGTTCGAGCAGGGCGTGCGATTCCTGCCGCACGGCGGCATCGGCGTCGTTGTGCTCGGCGTCGATCAGGCGCGAGGCGTACAGGGCCAGGGCCATCGCGCCTTCGACGTAGCTGCGCTGGGCCAGCAGCATGCGGCGCACGTCGGCGTGCTCGATGATCGGCACCGGCTTCGAGGCGGCGTCGCGGTTGTCGGGGTGTCGGCCCTGGCGGCGCTCGCGCGCGTACTGCAGCGAGTACAGATACCCGGCATTGCCCAACATGATCGCGCCCAGGCCGACGCCGATGCGCTCCTCGTTCATCATGTGGAACATCTGCGCCAGGCCCTGGTGCGGCGCGCCGACCAGCTCGCCGATGCACCCGCCGGCTTCGCCGAACTTGAGGAAGCAGTTGACCGAGCCGCGGTAGCCCATTTTGTGGTTGAGCCCGGCCAGGCGCACGTCGTTGCGTTCGCCGATGCGGCCGTCGGCATCGACGCGGTACTTGGGCACGACGAACAGGCTGATTCCCTTCACCCCGGCCGGCGCATCCGGCAGGCGTGCCAAGACCAGGTGCACGATGTTCTCGCGCAGCTCGTGGTCGCCGGCCGAGATCCACATCTTGGCGCCTTCGATGCGGTAGCCGCCCTGCCCGTCCGGCGTCGCGCGCGTGCTGATGTCGGCCAGCGAGGAACCGGCCTGCGGCTCGGACAGGCACATGGTGCCGAGCCAACGCCCCTCCCAGATCGGCGCCACGAAGCGGCGCTTCTGGTCCCCGCTTCCGTGCGCTTCGAGCAGGTTGGCCACGCCCTTGGCCAGGGCCGGATAGGCCAGGCTGGGCAGGTTGGCGCTGCCGAAACAGGTGGCGCAGGCATTCTCGAGGGTGAAGGGCAGCTGCAGGCCGCCGTAGTGGGCATCGGCGGTGGTGGCCATGAAGCCCGCCTCGACGTAGGCATCGAGTGCGGCCTTGATCTCGGGAATCAGCACCGCCCTGCCGTCGACCAGCTCGGGCTCGTGCAGGTCGGAGGTGCGGTAGTGCGGCAGAAAGGTCTCCAGCGCCACGCGGTGGGCGCTGTCGATCACCGCGTCGAAGGTCTCGCGGCTGTGCTCGGCGAAACGCGGGTAGCGCAGCAGCTCCTCGACCTGCAGCACGTCGTAGAGCAGGAAGTCGAGGTTGCGGCGATCGAGGATGGGGCTGCTGCTCATGCGTGGCGCGCTCCAGCGGTTCGGCGCCCTGATCGGGCGCCGGCAGATTGGAAAGATCGGGATCGGGGCGAGACGGGCGATGCAGGCCTCAGGCCCACTCGGTCAGGCCCTCGACCTCGTACAGGCGGCGGAAGGACGGCCGCGCCTTCATGCGCCCGGCCAGGGCGCGCAGCGCCGGCCATTCGGTCGCAGGGCGCGGCATGTTGCGTGACCAGCGCATCAGCATGGTGAGATAGAAGTCGGCGGCCGAGAGGGTTTCGCCCAGCAGGTACGGGCCGTTGGCGGCCAGGTGCGCGTTGATCCGGTCCCAGGCCGCCTCGATGCGCTGCTGCACGCGCGCGCGGATGAGGTCCACATGCTCCTCGCCGGCGGGCTCGGCCGGATACCACCAGGCCCGGAACGGCGGCTGCACCGCGTGCGCCAGGTGCAGGATCCACTGGTAGTAGCGCGCCCGCTCCAGGCTGCCGGGCGCCGGCGCCAGGCCGGCCTGCGGATGCGCGTCGGCGAGGTGCAGGACCAGGGCGGCGGCCTCGTAGACAGGGACACCGTCGATCAGCAGGGTCGGCACCACGCCGTTCGGATTCAGCGCGAGGTACTCGGGACGCTTCTGCTCGCCGGCCTGCAGATCCAGCCGATGCAGCTCATGCGGCGCGTCGAGCTCGATCAGCAGCCAGTGCACGACCAGGCTGGCGGCGCCGGGGGCGTAGTAGAGCGTGTACACGGACGG
>JANJTY010000121.1 GCA_024710865.1 Lysobacteraceae bacterium
CCGAGCGGCACGGTGCCGGGCAGCTACAGCATCGAGTACACCGCGACGGTGGATGCGGATGCGACCGGCACGGTGGGCAACAGCGTTGTGGTGACCGGTGGCGGCGGCGATCCGACGCCCGAGTGCCCGAGCTGCACGACCGATCATCCGCTCGCCGCCGACCTCGATGTCGTCAAGGCCCTGACGGGCGAGAGCGCCGCGCTCGACGGCATCGCGCTGCCGGGCGAGGAGCTGACCTACACCATCACCGTCAGCAACTCGGGCGGGGCGCAGGCCAACGGCGTGATCGTGACCGAGACGGTTCCGGCGCATACCCGCTTCGTGAGCGGCACGCCAGGCTGGACCTGCCTCGCCGGCGATCCGGCCGGTACGGTGTGCGAGGCCCTGGTCGATGTCCCGGCGCAGGTCGGCGGCACGCCGGGCGAGGCGGTGCTGAGCTTCGTGGTGGTGGTCGACGATCCGCTTGACCCGGGTGCGACCCGGATCGTCAACGCGGTCGCGCTGGACGGCCAGGCTGGTCCCGACTGCGCGGCCAACCCGACCGATCCGCGCTGCGTGCTCACCCCGGTGATGAACATCGGCTTCGCCAAGTCGGTCGACTCGCTGCAGCCGCTGGGGCCCAACCGCTACCGCGTGATCTACCGCATCGACGTCGCCAACCTGGGCGGTGCGGATGCGAGCTACACCGTGACCGATACGCTCGACTTCCCGGCTGCGGGTGTCGGCTTCGTCGGCAGCGCGCAGGTCAGCACGGTTGGCGGCCTTGTCAATGCGGCGCTGCCGGGGGCGAGCTTCGCCCCGGCGAACGGCGTGGCGGTGCAGCTCTCCGAGTCTGGCGTCGCGCTGGGCGTAGAGGCGAGCCACAGCTACTTCGTCGATCTGCAGGTCAGCGTCGACGCAGGGACGCTGGTCAGCCCGGCCTGCAACGCCAGCCCCGGAAACGGCCTGTTCAATGCCGCGGAGCTCAGCGGTTCGATCGCGCGACAGGACTCGGCCTGTGCCGACCTGAGTGCCGGCCGTCCGGCCATCCGGCTGGTCAAGACCGTCGAGTTGACGGGCGACCGCAACGGCAACCGCTACGGCGACGAAGGCGACCTGCTCGGTTATGCCTTCGCGATCGAGAACGTCGGCGATGAGCCGCTCGCGGCGGTCCATCTGATTGACCTGCAGGTCGCGGATCTGGCCTGCGACGAGCTCACCACCGAGAACCGGCCGATCCAGGTCCTGCTCAACGAGCAGATCTTCCTGAGCTCGTTCGACACCGGTGCGCTGGGGATGCTGGAGCCGGGCGATTCGGTCCTGTGCTGGGCCACGCATACGCTCAATGCCGAGGACATCGCGCGGCGCCGCGTCGTCAATACTGCGACGGCCTCCGGTCGAGCCGCGGACGACACCGTCGTAAGCTCCACCAGCACGGCGATCTACGGAGGTTTCCGGTGAGCGGCTCAGGGTGGTCCAAGGCAGGAGAGATCGGAACGATGAACAGCCATCCACACCGCTTGAGGACGCTGGCCCTCGCCTTGGCGATGCTTGGCGTAGGCAGCGTGAACGCAGGCGAGCCGGACGGGCCGTCGGCGCTGAAACGGGTGCGTGCGGGCGGCGAAGTCAGCCTGCTGGCCGGAAAGCCCGGTGACGGGCTGCGGCACGAGAGCCGCCTGGTCAAGGCTGGGCAGCTGTTTCCCGGCCAGGGCATCGCGCAGCTGGCGGCTGGCGCCGTGCATCAGGACACCGATGTCGATGGCCTGCTCGATGCGGGCGAGGTCATCGATTTCAGCTACACCCTGGTGAACCTGGGCGATGTCGCGCTGAGCGGCCTGGCCCTGACCGACCTGGCCGGCGCGGTGACCTGTCCGCAGACGACGCTCGCGGTGGGTGCGCACATGATGTGCACGCGCAGCTACGCGATCGATGCGCAGAACGCGGCCGATGGCGGCGTGATCAACGAAGTCGAGGCGCTCGGCCAGGACGCCGCGGCCAATGCCGTGCAGTCCTTCGACCTGGTCCTGGTGCAGAACCTGGGCGGCAGCGCCGGGCTGCGCGTGTTCAAGAGCCCGCGCGTGCTGAACGATGCCGATGCCGACCAGCTCGTCACCACCGGCGACCTGATGCGCTACGACTTCGTCGTGCGCAACAGCGGCGGTGAGGCGCTGAGCGCGGTCGGCCTGAGCGAGCCGGATCCCTCCCGCATCGACACGCCGATCACCTGCGCCGCCACCTCGCTGGGCGGCCAGGCCTTCGCCGGCAACGGCACCGGCCAGCTGGCGTCGGGCGACACGGTGCTGTGCAGCGCCGAGTACACCGTGCGCGACGCCGACGAGACCCTGGGACAGGTGCTCAACCTGGTCGAGGCCAGCGCGACGGCGCCGATCGCGGGTTTGTTGAATGCGACCGGTTCCTCCGCCATCACGGCCGGCCCGCCGGACTGCGGCGGTTTCGCCACCGTGCGCGGCCGGATCTGGCGCGAAGTCAATCGCGACGGCATCCAGAAGCTGCCGGGCGAAACGGGCCTGGCCTCGCTCATCTCTCTGCGTCCGGTCGGCGCCGATCCGCAGCAGACCC
>JANJTY010000181.1 GCA_024710865.1 Lysobacteraceae bacterium
GACCGCCGCCGAGCTCGCCGCGGCCGTGGATGGGGTCTTGGAGGCCGAGGCCGACGCGCTGCCGGCGTTTCGCCGCAGTCCGCGTGTGATCCTCGATGAGATCTACCGCGAGCGGGTCGCCCTTCGTCTGCTGTCCCGGAAGGCCGAGGCGGCCGCAGCGGAGGTCGGCCCGGAGGTGCGCGCCTCGATCGAGGCGGAAGCCCAGCGAATCGCCAGGTCCCGTGCCACCGAGCGTCTGCTCCGAAACCGCCTCACTGCGAGGATCGACGAAGCTTCGCTGGCCCGCTTCTATCAGGAGAACCTTTTCCTCTACGCCGCCCCAGCCGCGCTCCGGCTCCAGATCCTGCGGGTACCGGCGAGCGCTGACCCCGCGCGGCAGCTCGCCCGGCTGGCGGACCTTGCCGACGAGGCCGGCCGTGGGTCTGTGGACCTCGCAGCGATCGCCGCCCGTCTCGCGGGGCGGGTCGAGGCGCCGGTGTGGATTGCCTTCGACCAGATGGATCGCCTTCCGTTCAAGGTTCGGCACTACGCCCAGAGCGTGCGGGGAACCGGTTTGACCGTGCCCTTCCGCCATGGCGCGGAGCTCCTGCTCATGCACATCACCGAGCGGCGCGAGCCGCAAACCCTCGCGCGTGCGGACGTCGAGGATCGCCTTCGCGACGACTACCTCGCCCGCCACGAGCAGGCGCTCTATCGCAGGTTCGCCGACGAGATCCTGGCCGAGATCGGCTTCGAGGTGCGCCAAGACGCAATCCGCGATCTGCTGGATGGCGGCATGGCCCCAGGATCGGGCTGAGGTCGCGCAGTCGACGTCATCCGGTGCGCGCAGGTGGCGTGCGCTTGCGCCAGCCATGCAAAAGGGGGAGCCAGGCTCCCCCTTTCGCCAGTGCAGCCGCCGCGCGTGGATCAGTCGACCGAAAAACCCTGCAGTTCGACCGGCAGGGTCGCCCCGGGCGCGGACACCCGCACCCGCGCTTCAGTCGTGCCCAGCTGCGTGAGTGCGCGGGTAAACGGCCCCGGCCTGGAGTCGGCGCAGCGCATGCGCGCGGGACCAAGGAGGAGTCTGGCCTTCTCGCTTCGCGCG
Organism: Lysobacteraceae bacterium; assembly: GCA_024710865.1. GTDB lineage: Bacteria > Pseudomonadota > Gammaproteobacteria > Xanthomonadales > Xanthomonadaceae > JANJTY01. Next base: position 1,085 of record JANJTY010000181.1, read on the forward strand.
TGGTGCGCTGGTCTCAGCGCACGTCGCTCGCCGCGCGCTCGCGCGGCGGGATCGGCTGCGGCGCGGGCTGCCGCACCGGGTCGCGCTCCATGCGCTGCAGGACGTTGGCGATGGCGGCCTCGAGCTGGGCGTCGCTGCCGTTCCAGCTCGCGTGCGGCGGGTTCTCCACTTCGATGTCGGGCGAGACGCCGCGGCCTTCGATCAGCCAGCGGCCGTCGGCGCCGTACTGGGCGAACTCGGCCACGCGCGCCATGCCGTTGTCGGACAGGCGGGTGCGGTCGGACAGCCAGACGCCGGCGCCGGCGGTGCGCTGGCCGATCAGCGGGCCCAGGCCGAGCGCCTTGATGCCGGCCGCGAAGGTCTCGCCGTCGGAGTAGGTGAGCGGGTCGATCAGCACCGCGAGGTGGCCGCGGAAGGTCTGCTGCATGTTCCAGTAGGGCTTGCCGCCGGGACGCTGCCAGAAGGCCCAGGCGCGGCGCAGCAGCTTCTCGATCACCCAGCTGTCGATGTTGCCGCCGCGGTTGCGGCGCACGTCGATGATCAGGCCCTCGCGCTCGAACTGGGCATAGAAGTCGCCCGCGAAACTGGCGATATCGTTCGGACCCATGGCGCGCAGGTGCAGGTAGCCGATGCGTCCGCCCGAGGCGCGCTCGACCGCGGCGCGGCGCTCGCGCACCCATTCGGCGTAGCGCAGGCTGGCGTCGGTGGCGGCATCCACCGGCACCGCCACGCTGCGGTGCGCGCGCGTGCCGCGGCGCAGGTCGAGCAGCACCTGCTGGCCGGCCTGCTGCATCAGGGCCAGGGCGAGGTCGGCCTCGCTGCGCACGGCGCGGCCGTTGACCGCGGTCAGCACGTCGCCGGCGCGCGCGTCCACGCCGGGGCGGGCCAGCGGACCGCGCTCGGAGGGCAGTTCCGGATCGCCGGCCAGCAGGCGCGCCAGGCGCAGGCCGCCGTCGACCGGCTCGAACACGGCGCCGAGGAAGGCCGGCGCGGGACGTTCGGGATCGGCGCGCAGGTCGCCGGCGCGCACCTGCGAGTGCAGCACGTTGAGTTCGGCCGAGAGCTGGCCGAGCAGGTCGTCGAGTTCGCGCCGGTCGGTCAGGCGCGGCAGCAACGTGGCGTACTTGGCCTGCGCCGCCGGCCAGTCGACGCCGCGCAGCCCGGCGTCGAACTGGAAGTCGCGCTGCAGGCGCGCGGCATCGCCGAACATCTGCCGCCATTCGCGCATCGGCTCGATCGCGAGGCGCCAGTCGCCCACGCGCACCTGCGCCTTGGTCAGGTCGCTGGGCGCCTTGGCGCCGGCTTCGACGATGTACATCTCGCCCGCGCCGTTCTCGCTGTGCTTCATCAGCCAGAGCGCCTTGGCGTCGCCCGAGAGCGCGAAGCTGCGCACTTCGGCGAGGAAGGTTTCGGGCTTGGGCGCGTTGTTGGCGATGGCGAGGGTCTTGAGCTCGGGCTTGGCGTCGGGACCGAGG
>JANJTY010000466.1 GCA_024710865.1 Lysobacteraceae bacterium
CACGAAGCGTCCCTCGACGCTGCAGGCCACGCCGCCGCCCGGCAGGGCGACCTCGGCCAGCAGGCGGGCGCGGGCCTTGCCGCGCGCCCTCATGGCGGCGAGGAACGCGTCCCAGTCCTGCGCCGGGTCGAGCCAGGCCGCGGCTTCGAGGTCGGCGTACAGCGGCGCGAGATAGCGCAGGGTCGAGTCCTGCACGTAGACCTCGGCGCCGAGGCCGGCCTCGCCGAGCTTGAGGCTGGCAAGGCCCCAGGCCGAGAGCGTGAGCAGGCTGGCCAGGCTGCCGCCGAAAGCGCAGCCCTTGTCGTTGACGTTGGGTGCCAGCGGCGCACGCAGGCACAGGCGCTGGCCGTCGTAGGCGCCGAACTCGAGGTCGAGCGCGCGCACCGGCGGCATGGCGCGAAGTGCGGCGACGAGTTGGGCGGGCGTGGCGATCGGCGTCATGCGGCGGGATGCAATGGGCGGGGGCACTACACTACCCGGCATGAGCAGACAGGCGCAGTCCCGTAGCCAGACGTTGACGGGGTGGACCGTGGTGCTGACCCGTCCGGTCGGGCAGAACGCCGCATCCGCGCGACGCCTGCGCGCACTGGGCGCGGCGGCCCTGACACTGCCGGTCTTCCGCGTCGCCCCTGCGGATACCCCCGCTGCACGCGCGGATCTGCAGCGCGCTCTGGCTGCGGAGTGCGTCGTGTTCACCAGCCCGGCCGCGGTGCGCTGCGCGCAGCGCCTGTGCCCGGACTGGGCCGGCAGCCGCGCCGTCGGCATCGGCGTCGGGGCAGGCACGGCGGCGGCGCTGCGGCACGCGGCCTGGCGCGGCGAGGTGCAGTGCCCGACGCGGGCCGATAGCGAGGGCGTGCTGGGGCTGGCCGTTCTGCGCCAGCCGCGCCGGGTCGGCCTGGTCACGGCGCCGGACGGGCGCGAGGCGATCGCGCCGGCGTTGGTCGCGCGCGGTGCCCGGGTGCTGCGCGCCGAGGTCTACCGGCGCGAGCCGGCGCAGCCGACGCGGGCGGCGTTGGCCCGCCTGGATGCCGCGGACGGCCCGCTCGCAACCCTGCTGAGCAGCGCCGCGGCCTTCGATCGACTGCGCGCGATCCTGGGGCCGGTGGCCCAGCAGCGACTGCTGGATGGCGCCCTGGTCACCAGCAGCGAGCGACTCGCGGATCATGTTCGCGCCGCGGGCGCTCGCCAGGTTCTGGTCGCCTCCGGCCCGGCCACGACGCAGCTGATCGAAGCCCTGTGCCGCTTCGTTGCCGAAGCGGCGTCCTGTAGCATCCAGCCAGCCGCGCCACGGTCGGCGCCGGCCGGCCCCATCCGCTCATCGTCCCGCACGCCGTGAACGAGTCGAACGACGACGTCCTCCTGTCCGAACCTGCCGATGCCAGCGCCAGCGCCGCGCCACCTCGCCGTCGCGGCGGCGCCCGGGCCCTGCTCTGGCTGATCCTGCTGGCCCTGCTCGGCGGTGGCGGCTGGTGGCTGTGGGAATACGTGCAGAGCCTGCGCGCCAGCGCGGCCGTGGCGCGCGAACAGTCCGACCTGATCGATGCCCTGCGCCAGCAGGTCGGCGAGCTCGACACCCGCATCGCACAGAACCACCAGAGCCAGCGCAACCTCGCCGCCCGTCTCGATGAGGCCACCGGCGCCAACCGCGTGCTGCGCGACGAGATGCTGGCCGTGGCCGAACGCGCCGCGGCGCTGGAGGAGGCCATCCACCGCCTGGCCGAAAGCCGCGAGCGCAGCGCCACCACCCTGCGCCTCGACGAGGTCGAATTCCTGCTCCGCTTCGGCCAGGAGCGTCTCGACCTGTTCGGCGATGTCGCCGGCGCGCTGCGTGCGTATGGCCTCGCCGAGGAAGCCCTGGCCGGCCTGGACGACCCCGCCTTCGCCGGCCTGCGCCAGGGCGTGGGGCAGGAGCGTGAGTCGCTGCGCGCGCTGGCCGACGTGCCGCAACAACGCATCCTGGCCCGGCTCGACACGCTCGCCGCGGGGCTGTCGCGCCTGCCGGCGCGCGGCAACGAGGAGCTGCCGGCCGAAGGCGGCGACGCGTCGACGCTGCGCTCGATCCTGGCGCGACTGGTGCGGGTCAGCCGGGTCGACGCCGGCGGCGCGGCCCTGACGCCGTCCCGCCAGGCCGCGCAGCGCGCCGCCATCGATCTCGAACTGGCGCTCGCCCGCCTGGCCGCCGAACGCGGCGACGAACCCGCCTTCCGCGCCGCGCTGCAGCGCGCGGGCGCGCAGGCCGAGCGCGCCTTCGATCCGGGTAGCGCAGCCGCGAGCGAGCTGCTCGCCCAGCTGCAGGCGCTCGGCACGGAGCCGCTGCGGATGGATCTCCCCGCCCTCGGCAGCAGCCTGCGCGAGCTGCGTGCCCTGCGCGGCCTGCGCAGTGCGGCGCCGTCGAACGCGATCCTGCCGCGTCCGCTGCCGGCAGAGCCCGAGGTCGAGGCGCCGGTCGAATGAGGGCTTTCCGCGCCTTGCTCGTATTGCTCGCCCTGGCCCTGGCGGGGGCACTCGCCTGGCATGTGCTGGCAGCCGATCCGGGCTACGTGCTGCTGGTCTGGCGCGGCTGGCAGCTGGAATCCACCCTGCTCGTCGCCCTGGCCGGCCTGCTGCTGGCGTGGCTCGTGCTGCGCGCCATGATCTGGCTGGTGCGCGCGCCGTGGCTGGCGCTGCAGCGCGGGTCCCGCCGGCGCGCCCGCCTGCGCCTCGCCGACGCCCTGGTGGCGCGCGAGGAGGGACGCTGGCACAAGGCCGACGCCCTGCTGCAGCGTGCCGCCACCCATCCGGACTTCCAGCAGGCCGCCACCCTCGAAGCGGCCCGCACCCTGCGCGCACGCGGCGAGGAGGACGAGGCCGAGCGCCTGCTGCGCCAGATCGACCCGTCGCCGCTGGCCGACCTTCAGCGCGCCGAGGCCTGCCTCGAACGCGGTGACAGCGCCGCTGCCTGCGAGCGCCTGGACGCCGCGGCCGCCGCCTACGAACTGCCGCCGCGCGGCTGGTGGCTGCGCCTTCGCGCCATGCTCGCGTGCGGGCGCGCCGACGAAGCCCTTGCCCTGCTGCCGGAACTGCGTCGCGTGCGGGCACTGCCGCCGCCAGCGCTGGAGCGGGAGGAGGCGCGCCTGGCTGCAGCCGGCCTGCTGCAGCTGCCCGACTACCAGAGCCTGCGAAGGGCGCGTCGTCGGCTGCCGCGCGCGCTGCGGCGACAGCCCGAAGTCGTGGCCGCTTACGCCCAACGCTGCGCCGGATTCGGCCTGATGGATGTCGCCGCCAAGGCGCTCGAGTCGGGACTCAAGCACGCCTGGTCGGATCAGTTGGTCGATCTCTATGGCCGTCTGCCGCTGGGCGAGTTCGCGCGCCGCCTGCGCGCCGCCGAAGGCTGGCTGGCGGCACACCCCGACAGCGCCGCGCTGCTGCTCTGCCTGGGCCGGCTCTGCCGCGAGGACGGACTCTGGGGCAAGGCCGAGGCCTATCTCGAAGGCGCGCTCAAGCGCGGCGCCGGCGCCGACGCGTGGGAGGAGATCGGCCTGGTCGCCGCCGCGCGCGGCGACGATGCGCGTGCGCGCCAGGCGCTGGCCAACGCCCTGCGCGTGGCGCGCGGCGAATCCACCCTGTCCCTGCCCGCACCGCGTCCCAGCGCCGTTCCGGCCAGCGACGGCCTTGAAGAGCGCAGCGACATGGGCGTGCCGCGCCTGCCCACGCGAAGCGGCGTGCGCGAAACCGAAGGAGAGACCTGAGCCATGATGCGATCCGCCGTCGTCCTGCTGTTGCTTGCCCTGCTCACCGCCTGCAGCTCACGCGGGCCGGATCTCAAGGACCTCGAGAAGTTGATGGACAGTTACGCCATTGCGGTGCGCTGGGGCGATCTGGACGGCGCCTACGAGTTCGTCGATCCGAAGACCCGCGAAGCGCGCCCGATGTCCGCCGTTGAACGCGAACGCCTGCGCCAGGTCCAGGTCGCCGGCTACGAGGTCAAGCGCAGCGCCATGATCGATCCCGAGCGCATGCGCCAGGTGGTCGAGATCCGCCTCGTCAACCGCCACACCCAGGTCGAGCGCATCGTGGTCGACAGCCAGGTCTGGCGATGGGACGCCCCGCTCAAGCGCTGGTGGCTGGAAAGCGGCCTGTACGATCCGACCGCGGCCCGGTGAGGTCCGGCGCCGGCGTCCTCAACGCCCCAGCAGCGCCCGCAGCGGCGCGAGTTCGCGCTCATAGCGACGCCAGCGCCCGATGGCGCTGCGGTAGATCGGCTCGCGCACTTGCGTCGCGCTGGCCGTCGCCACCGGGGCCGCGTTGCGCTCGAAGGCGAGGCAGGCCGAATCGAAGTCCAAGCCGCAGTGCGCCAGCAGGCGGCGCGTCGCGCCCTCCTGGTCCTGCACGATCGTTTCGTAATCGATCTCAAGGAACCGCCCCGGCAGTACCCGCCGCCAGTGCGCGATGAGCGCGTCGAAGGCCTGCCAGTAGCGACCGGTGTCGAGGATGTCGAGCGCGTAGTCGAAATAGGGCGTATTGAGCGCGAACAGCTGGCGGAAGTTGCTGAGGCAGGTATCGAGCGGATCGCGCCGCAGGCACACGATCCGCGCACGCGGCAGGGCTCGCGCGATGTAGCCGAGGTACAGGAAGTTGTGCGGCAGCTTGTCCACGAAGCGCGGCTGGCTGCCCGTCAGCGGCCGTGTGCTGTCGATGTAGGCGCGTCCGAGCGCGCCCCAGTCCAGCGAGCCTGCCCGCGCGATCGTGTCGGGGTCCAGCAGATGGCGGGTGCGGCTGCCGCTGGCCCGTTTCAGCGCCACACCGAAATTCTGCAGTTCGCCAGCCGACTGCACGAGCGGGTGGCTGGTGAGGATGCGCTCGACCAGGGTGGTGCCGGTGCGCGGCAGACCGACCACGAAGATCGGCTCCGCGCTTGGGTGCCCTATGCCGTCCTCGATCGGGTCGTGGAAGGCGGCCTGCAGGGCAGCGAACAGTTCCGCGTCCCGCTCGAAGCAGTAGCCAATGCGGGCGCGGCGCAGGGCCTTGCCGCGACGAAGGTGATCGAACGCGGCGGCGCTGTCGCCGAGGTCTTCATGTTCCTTGGCCAACGCGTGGTGCAGGTGAAGCAGCGCATCGGCATCGCCCGCCGCGGCCGGCAGCAGAGACGACAGGCGCTCCAGGTGATTTCGTTCGCGGCTGACCCGACGCAGCTGGGACAGCGCCGAATGTGCGCGCCAGTGCTGCGGATCGAGCGCGAGGCAAGCCTCGAACTCGCGCTCCGCTGCATCGGGATCGCCGCAAAAGGTGAGGGCGGCTCCCAGGTTGAAGCGATAGGAGGCGCGCTCGGGCATGCGCGCGATGGCGAGGCGGAAGACTTCGGCGGCACGCGCGTGATCCTGCGCGCGGCTGAACACCACGCCGAGGGTATCGAGGGTATAGGCGTCGGCGGGGCGCAGCGCCAGCGCCCGCACCGCTGCCTCCACCGCTTCGGGCAATCGCTGCAGCAGCGACAGCGCGCGCGCGGTCTGTGCCGCGACATCGGCGCGCTGCGGCAGGGCATCGAGTGCGAGGCGCAGATGCCCGGCCGCCGCCTGCGCCTCGCGACGCTCCAGCAGCGCGACGCCCGCGACGAAGTGCGCCTCGGCCCGTTCGGGGTGGCGAACCAGGACCTCGCGCGCCAGGTCCAGAGCGCGGTTCCAGTTTCCGCACCGCAACGCTGCTTCGGCGCCTTCTGCCAGCGCCTGCGTCGGCGTCGCGGAATACGCTGTCGCTCCGTTCATCGGACGCGGGGCCCCCCCCCCGCGGGGGGGGCCCCCGCGCGGCGAAAACCCCCGGGTAGGGGGCGCCCCGGGGGGGGGGGGCGCGCCCCGGCGTTGTGGTGGTGTTCAGGGGGGAGCCGCGAGATTAGCGGCAG
>JANJTY010000211.1 GCA_024710865.1 Lysobacteraceae bacterium
AGCGGCGACTGGCGCAACAGGTCCCGCGGCGTCCGGGGCGGAACGACCAGGGCCGTGCACCCCGCCACGGCCAGGGCTGCCAGCGCCAGGCGCAGGCGCGGACGCCCACCGAGCGCGGCCCAGCCGCCCAGGCCGAGGCTGATGGCGAACAGCAGCGCGGCGGTGCCCGCAATGCCGAGCGCCGGCAGAATCCAGAAGCCGGTGCATACCGCGCCGAGCACCGCGCCGAGGGTGTTCCAGGCGAAGACGCGCGCGCTGGCGACGCCGACGGCGGCGGGATCGCCGCTGAGCAGGCGCACCGCGAGGGGGAAGGTCAGACCGATGCAGACCGCGCCGGGCAGCAGGGTCAGCGCGCCATCGCGCAGGGCGCGCAGCAGGAAGGCGGGACTGCCCATGTCGCTGCGCAGATCCGCCGCCGGCAGGCGGTCGACCACGCCCAGCGCGAGCAGGAAGGCGAGGCCGATGCCGAGCTGGGCCCAGGCCATCGCGCGGCGCGCGCCAAGCGCCGAAGCGGCCAGGCGCGCACCTGCGGCCGAGCCCAGCGCGAGGCCGACGAGGAACACCGCCAGCAGGCTGCCGAACCCGTACAGGCTGCCGCCCAGCAGCTGACCAAGCAGGCGCGTCCAGAGCACTTCCTGGCCGAAGGACACGAAGCCGGACAGGGCGATCAGCGGCAGCACCCAGGTCGCGCGCTGCATGGGCGGCGCGCTCGACGACACTGGGCGCGCGTCCGGCCAGAGCGCAGCGGCTTGCGGTCGCGCCCGCAGCAGCACCAGCACGAACACCAGCCCGTTGAGGCCGACCGCCACCGCCACCGTCGCGCCCAGGTCCAGGCGCGGCAGCAGCACGAAGGCGGCGAGCAGGGCGCCGCCCGCCGCGCCCAGGGTGTTGAGGGTGTAGAGCGCGCCCACGCGCGGCCCGATCTGCGCCGCCTCGCGCACCAGATGCCGCGCCAGCAGCGGCAGGGTGGCGCCCATGAAGGCCGTGGGCAGGAACAGCACCAGACCCGCCGCGGCCAGGTAGAACAGGCCGGAGCCGATGGGACGCGGCTCCAGCGTCTCGCGCCCGCCGAGCAGCGCCGCCTGCAGCGCGGCGGCGCCATCCAGCGCCAGCGGCACGAGCAGGGCCGAGAGCCCGATGCCCAGCTCCAGCCAGGCGTACAGGCGCAGCGGATGGCGGATGCGCTCGATGCGTCGGGCGATGAAGGCGGCGCCGGCCGCGAGTCCGCCCATGTAGGCCGCCAGCACCGCCGCGACGGCCAGCTCGGAGGTGCCGAACACCAGCGCCAGCTGCTGGCTCCAGGCGGTCTGCAGGATCAGCGCCGCCAGGCCCGACAGCAGGAAGCAGCTGCCGAGCAGGAACAGGTCGAAGCGGGCGGGCGCGGCGGCGGGGCTCATGCGCGCGCCAGGCCGTCGAGCGCGCGCACCAGGGCTTTCGCCACCCGCTCGACCTGGTCGCCGCGCAGGGCGGCGAACAGCGGCAATCCGATGCAGCGCGCGCCGACGTCGTCGGTCACCGGCAGCGACACCTCCGCAAAGCGCGCGCGCAGGGGCGGCACGGTGTGCGCCGGGCGGAAGTAGGGCGCGCAGCCGATGCCCGCGCCGCGCAGGCGCTCGATCAGGGCGTCGCGCGCCGCGGTGTCGAAGCCGCGCAGGCGGATGGGAAAGGTGAACCAGGCGATGCTGGCCTCGGCCGATTCCGGCGCCGGCAGCTCGATGCGGTCGTCGCCCTGCAGTGCGCTGCGGTAGGCCTCGGCCACCGTGCGCCGGCGTGCGAGATCGGCCTCCAGGCGGTGCAGCTGCACCCGCCCCAGCGCGGCGTGCCATTCGGACAGGCGCGCGCTGTAGCCGGCACCCTCGGCCTGCCAGCTGCCGTCGCGCGGATCCGTGCCCTGGTTGCGCAGGCGGCGGCAGGCGGCGAGCAGGTCGGCGCGATCGCTCACGATCATGCCGCCCTCCCCCGCCGCGATCGGCTTGTTCGGATAGAAGCCGAACACACCGGCATCGCCGAAGCCGCCGACCGGGCGACCGCGCCAGCGCGCACCGGGCGCCTCGCAGGCGTCCTCCACCACGCGCAGCGCGTGCCGACGCGCCAGCGCCAGAACGGCATCCAGGTCGGCCGGGCGTCCGAACAGGTGCACCAGCAGGATCGCGCGCGTGCGCGGACCGATGGCCGCAGCCAGCGCGGCCGGATCGACGTTGAGCGTGACCGGATCGATGTCGACCAGGACCGGCGTGGCGCCGGCATTGAGGATGGCGTTGAGCGTGCCGATGAAGGTGTAGGACACCGTCAGCACCTCGTCGCCCGGGCCGATGCCGAGCGCCTGCAGGGCGAACTGCAGGCCAACCGTTCCCGAATTGACGCCCACGCCGCCGCGCGAGCCGGTCAGCGCCGCCATCTCCGCTTCGAACGCGGCCAGCTCCTCGCCGCCGCTCCAGCGCCGGCTGTGCAGCACGCGCTGCAGGGCCTCGGCCTCGGCCGCATCCCATTCCGGATGCGCCAGCGGAATCGGCTCAGGACTGGACGAAGGCATGGATGTCCCGGGCCCCTAGCGCGGCGTCGAGCGGCAGGGCGCGCTTCATCAGCAGGCGCGGGCCAAGCTCGACGCGGGCCAGCTCGGCGGCGATGGCGGCGCCGGCGCGGCCGTCGCCATAGGGATTGACCAGCCCATCGAGGCCGGCGCGGAAGGCCGGATCGCGGGCGCGCGCGATCGCGGCCAGGATCGCCGCGGCGTCGGCCGGTGCATCGAGGATGTTGGCGGCGCGCTCCCGGCCCTGCTGGCGCAGGCCGATGTTGACGCAGGGCAGGCGCAGCGAAGGCGTCTCCATGATGCCGCTGCTGGAATTGCCCACCAGCGCCGCCGCTTCGCGCAGCAGGGCCCAGTAATCGAGGTGTTCGAGGTTGACGTACAGCCGCGCGTCGCCGCGCGCCGCGCAGTAGCGCCGCGCCCGCGCCAGCACCTCGGCGTAGCCGGCATCGGCATTCGGAAAGCAGAACAGCACCGGACCCTCGACCCGCTCCAGCGCCGCGAACACGGCATCGACCTCGCCCGCCGGGTCGCGCAGCAGGGTCACCGGGTGGTAGGCGACCACGAGCGGCGGGGTATCGAGATCGAAGGCCAGCCGCGCCGCGAGCGCCTCGCGCGAGGGCAGCGCGCTCAGCCGCAGGTGGTCGAGCGAGGGTGCGCCGACGCGGTGCACGCGCCAGGCCTCCTCGCCCATCGCCAGCACCCGTCGCCGCGCCTGCTCGGTCGGCACGAAGTGCAGGTGGCTGAGCTTGGTCAGGGCCTGGCGCACGGCATCGTCGATCGCGCCCTCGCTGATCTCGCCGCCCTCGATGTGCGCGATGGGAATGCGCAGGGCGAGCGCGGCGGCGGCCGGCGCCAGCATCTCGTAGCGGTCGGCGATCAGCAGCAGCAGGTCGGGGCGCAGGCGGGCCAGTTCGTCGGAGAGTCCGAGCAGGGCGACGCCGATGGTCTTGGCCATGCCCACGTCGCTGCTCGAATCGAGCAGGGCCTCGATGCGCGCGTCGAGCGGGAAGCCGTCGGCCGCGAAACGATCGACCGTGTGGCCGAACTGGGGCGAAAGGTGCGCACCGGTGGCCAGCAGGCGCAGGTCGATGCGCGGATCGGCCTGCAGCGCCTTCAGCACCCAGAACAGGTGCCCGTAGTCGGCACGCGAGGTGCTGAGGACCGCGATGCGGCGGCGCCCGGCGGCTTCGCTCATGGCCCTACTGCAGCTTCCAGCGCCACTTGAAGACCAGCGAGACCGCGATCAGCACGCCGAAGTACAGCGCCATCCAGCCGCGCAGCCAGGCCGGCCCGAAGGGCTGCAGCGCCTGCGCCGGCAGATCGATCTCGAGCGCGGCCAGCGGCGCGCCCTCGGGCAGGTAGCCGGCGGGGTTGCCGATCAGGTGGTTGAAGCCCGGCACGAAGGCGTGCACCACCCCGGCCGGCGCCGGCAGGGGAAGCTCGAGCAGCGCGGCGCCTCGATGCGTCAGTCGCACCGGCGCATCGCGCGAGGGCCAGGCCAGGATCCAGGCGCCGGCCTCGGCGTCCCAGCGCGCGGCGGCATCGCTCCACACCAGCGCGCCGGTCTCGACCGAGGGCTCCACCGCGCGGAGGGTGATGGGCTCACCGACCGTCGGCAGGCGCAGCCCGAACTGGTTGGACAGCCAGGGCAACAGCAGCAGCAGCGGCAGGCCCGCGACCAGGGCCGGCACGAAGCTCAGGCGCAGGTGCCGTCCGCTCAGCCGAAGCAGCTCGCGCACGCGCTGCATCAGGCCGTCGAAGGGGCCGTCGTAACCCGCCAGCTCGGCGCGCAGGGCGCGGGTACGGGCGGCCAGGCCACCCAGCTCGTCCTGGCGCGAGAGCCGGCGATACAGGGCCATGCACAGCCAGGCCGAGGCCGCCGCGTACAGCGCCACGCGCGCGCCGGGCGGCAGCGCGACTGCGCCCAGCGCGGCGTCGAGCGCATCCAGCAGCGGCGCGGGCAGATCCAGCAGGCCGCGGCTCATGGCGCGACCTGCGGCGGCGTGGGCGTGTGTTCGAGGAGGAACTCCGCCATCGCGGCGATGTCGGCCACCGGCGTCTGCGGCTGGAACGAGGTGAACAGCACGCCCGGCACCAGTTCGGGATCGATGCAGTGATCGCCGCTCCAGGCCTGGCGGTTGTCCTCCGCGAAGCCGGCCGGCACGCCGCCCAGGCTGGTCTGCCAGGAGGCGCGGTAGCCGTGCGCGTAACCGATCACCAGGTCCGGCGCATCCGCCTGCATCGGCCCCGGGTACAGCGCCGCGCCGAGGAAGCTGCGCCGCACGATGGGCGTGCCGTCCGCGTCGCGGAACTCGGCCAGCGCGGCCTGCAGCTCGGCCAGCACGGCGGCGCGCTGGGCCTCGGACACGGTGCCCTGGGCCTCGCGCCCGGCCTGGTTGAGGAACACGCCGTTGAGACCCAGTGCGTAGGCGCGGCTGCGCGACCAGTCGACGCTGGCGAAGAGCGGGGCCGACTCGCGCTC
>JANJTY010000233.1 GCA_024710865.1 Lysobacteraceae bacterium
GAGGCCTTCGCCCGCCAGGATGTGGTCGAGGGCGCGCTTCGGGGCCCAGCTCGGAAAGGTGGGGAAGACTTCGCTCGGCGGCGCCAGGCGGGTGCGGCGGAACAGCTCCAGCATTTCCGGCGCGTCGGGCGGGCAGTTGAAATCGCCCATCAGCACCGCGTGCGCCTCGTCCTCCAGCAGCTCGGCGATGTAGGCGAGCTGGGACTGGCGCGAGCGCTTGCCGAGCGACAGGTGCGCGACGGCCACGGTGAAGGTGTCCGGGCCGCCGCCGTAGCGCGCCACCAGCAGGCCGCGCCCGCCGAGCCGGCCCGGCAGCGGGTGATCCTCGACTTCGCTGGGCCGGAAGCGGCTGAGCAGGCCGTTGGCGCTGGACGCGATGGCACCGACGCGGCGGTTGGGCTGGTGGCTCCACCAGGGAAAGCCGGCGCGTTCGGCCAGGAAGTGGTTCTGGTTGAGGAAGCCCGAGCGCAGGCTGCCCGGATCGGACTCCTGCAGGCCGACGATGTCGAAGCCGGCGGTCAGTCCGGCAATCGCCTCGAGACTGTCGCGCTTGCCCACTGGAACGACGTGGGACCAGGCCCGCGTGGCGTACTCGCGGTAGCGCGAGGTGCTGTTGCCAGCCTGGATGTTGCAGCTCAGCAGGGTCAGGCGGCGCGTGCTCACCGCAGCATCATGGGGCCGCCGGGCGCGGGCTCCAAGCCCGCGCCATCGGCTCCGGTTCAGCTGCCGGCGCGCGCGGCGCGTTCCTTCGCGACGAGGAAATCGACGATGGCAAGCAAGGCTTGCGGACCGCCCTGGCGCGGCATCTGGATGCGGTACTTGCCGTTCACCACCATGGTCGGCGTGCCGTCCACGCCGTAGCGCGGGATCTGCTGCTTGAGCCGGTTCAGGCGGGTGTTGACCGCGAAGCTGTTCATGGCCTGCTCGAAATTGGCCTGGGTCACCCCGTACTGGGTGTAGAAGGCGGCGATGTCGGCCGGACTGCGGAACTCGCGCCGCTCCACGTGCACCGCCTTGAACAGGGCGTCGTGGGCGCGATCGTTCAGGCCCAGTACGTCGCCGGCGAAATAGGCGCGGGCAAAGGCCTCGCCGACGCCGCCGAAGCCGAGCGGGGCGTAGCTGAAATCGACGTCGGCCGGCAGCTTCGCCTTCCAGTCGCTGACGAAGGGCTGCACGTTGGCGCAGTGGATGCAGGTGTAGGCGAAGACCTCGATCACCTCGATCTTCGCGGCATCGGCGGTCGGCACGGCCGGCTCGATGATCTCGTAGTCGCGCCCGGCGACGAAGGCCTCCGGCGCGCCCTGCGCCGAGACGGTGGTGGCGAGGAGGGAGAGGACGAGGGCGGCGGCGGAACGGATCAGCATGGGAATCCTCGGGACGGAAGCGCTGGGGCCTGGGACCGTGCCGGGCCGGATTAGTTTCCGGACCGTTCGGCGCGGCGTTTGGCGACCAGATAGTCAAGCGTGGCCAGGGTGCCTTCGAGGCCGCCCTCGGGGCCGCCCAGCACGCGGTAGCGGCCGTCGACGATGATCGAGGGCGTGCCCTCCACGCCCCAACGCGGCACCACCTGCTGCACCTGGGCGAGCTTGCCATTGACCACGAAGCTGTCGAGGGCCGCTTCCATCGCGGCGCGGTCGATGCCGAGTTCGGCGTAGTAGGCGAGCACGTCGCCCAGGTTGCCGAACTGGCGCTTTTCCGTGTGGAAGGCGTCGAAGGTGGGCTGGTGGATCTTCTCCAGCACGCCCATGGATTCGGCGGCGTAGAACACGCGGGCGAAGGCCTCGCCGGTGCCGCCGAAGGCCAGCGGCACCTGCACCGGACGCACGTCCTCGCCCGCCTTGGCCTTCCAGGCCTGGAACAGCGGCTCGAAATGGGCGCAGTGCGGGCAGGTATAGGCGAAGACCTCGACCACCTCGATGCGCGGGTCGGCCTCGTCCCAGCGCGCGGGCGGATCGATCGCGACGAAGTCGCGGCCCTCGACCCGTTCCACCGCGGGCGTGGCCGCTGGCGCGGGACTTTCATCGGTCTGGGCGCTGCAGGCGCCAACCGGCAAGAGGAGCAGCAGGGCGAACAGTCGATTCAGCATGGCCGTGTCCTGGGAAGAATGGGTGCGGATGTGAAAAGGGGCCGGTCGCAGCGTGGCGACCGGCCCCCGGCTTGAAGCGCGCGCCGAGGGGACGGGCCGTTCAGTTGCCCGCGGCGGCGGTTGCCGGAGCGGCGTGCAGGCCTTCGATGAAAGTCGCCAGGGCTTCGATTTCCTCGTCCGTCAGCTGCGCGGCGACGCTGGCCATGATCGGGCTGGCGTTGTCGCCGCGGCCGTGCACTTCGCCACCGCGGTAGCGACGCAGCATGTCGGCCGTGTACTGCGCATGCTGGCCGGCCAGGCTCGGATAACTCGGGCCCGGGATGCCGTGGCCGGCGGGGCCGTGGCAGGCCAGGCAGGCCGGGATGCCGCGCGCGGCATCGCCGCCGCGGTAGAGGGTCTGGCCGACTTCGTAGAAGGGCTTGCCGACGTTGGGGCTGGCCGGATCGGCGATGGGCGCGTCGTCGGCCGTGCCGGGCAGGGTGGCCTTGGAGGCGTAGAAGGCGCCGAGGTCGCGCATGTCCTGCGCGCTGAGGCCGGCGGCGAAGCCGAGCATGATGGCGTTGACCCGCTCGCCGGCCTTGAACAGGGCCAGGTGGCGCGCGATGTAGGCCTCGTGCTGGCCGGCCAGCTTGGGGTACTGAGGGTCGGCCGAGTTGCCGTCCATGCCGTGGCAGGCGGCGCAGACCGCGGCCTTGTTGGCGCCGGCGGCGGCATCGCCGGGCGCCGCCTGCGCGTGCGGATCGGTCAGCTCGGCGACCGCGGCAGGCGCCGGCTCAGCGACCGCGGAGACTTCCGGTGCCGGGTCCTGGGCGAAGGCCGAAGCCGTCAGCAGCAGGGCCGGCACGGCCCGAACAAGGCGGAAACTCATACACTGGACTCCGGATCGCGCATTCGAAGGAATCGTCGGCAGGGCCGGGACGGCCGCCGCACGGAACGCGCAACGATACCCGCCCTGCAGGTTCATGGTCAATGAAATCAGCCGCTTCCGATCCCACGCCGCTGCGCGCCGCGCACTACCTGCGCAGCGTCCACAGTCCCGCCCAGCTGCCGCCCGACGAAGGCCGCGAGATCGCCATCGCGGGCCGCTCCAACGCCGGCAAATCCAGCGCGATCAATGCCATCTGCGACCAGGGCAAGCTGGCGCGCACCTCGCGCACGCCCGGCCGCACCCAGCAGCTGAACTACTTCGAGGTCGTGCCCGCGCGCTTCCTGGTCGACCTGCCCGGTTACGGCTACGCCAAGGTGCCGGCGGACCTGCGTGCGCACTGGCAGGAGTTCATCAATGTCTACTTTCGCACCCGCCAGGCCCTGTGCGGGCTGGTCGTGGTGATGGACATCCGCCACCCGCTGCGCGAGTTCGACCGGCAGATGCTCGACTACGCCGCGGCGCGCGACCTGCCCGCGCACTGCCTGCTGACCAAGGCCGACAAGCTCGGTCGCGGCCAGCAGGGCAAGGCGCTGCTGGAGACCCGCCGCGAACTGGGCAAGGCCTACGGCGAGAGCATCGGCGCGCAGCTGTTCTCGGCCGAGACCAAGGCCGGGGTGGAGGAGGCGCGCGCGGTGCTGGAGCGCTGGCTGGACCTCAGCGCCGCGCCAGGGCCCGCGGCCTGATCAATCCACGCGCAGGCGCGGATCCAGCGCCGCGCGCAGGGCATCGACCGCGGCATTGATCAGCACGATGGCCACGCCGATCGCCAGGACCACGCCCAGCACCAGGGTGTAGTCGCGGTTCAGCGCGCCCTGCACGAAGCTGCGCCCGATGCCGGGGATGCCGAAGATCTGCTCGACCACGGCCGAGCCGGTGACCACGTTGATCAGCGCCGGCGAGAGCCAGGCCAGCACCGGCAGCAGGGCCGGTCCCAGCGCGTGCGCGTACAGCACGCGCGCGCCCGACAGCCCGCGTGCGCGGGCGGCGCGCAGATAGTCCTGGCCCAGCACCTCGAGCAGGCTGGCGCGGGTGAGGCGGGCGCAGGCGGCGAGGTTGGGCAGGGCGAGCGCGATGACCGGCAGCACCAGTTCGCGCCAGCCGCCCCAGCCGCCGGCCGGCAGCCAGCCCAGGGCCAGGGCGAAGAGCAGGATCAGTAGCGGCGCGGCGACGAACTTGGGCACGGCCAGGCCCACGCCCGCACCCAGCATCAGGGTGCGGTCCCAGCCCTGGCCTTCGCGCAGGGCCGCGGCCACGCCGAGCGGCACGCCCAGCGCCAGCGCCAGCAGCAGGGCCAGACCGCCGAGCAGCGCGGAGACCTTCAAACCCGACCAGACCAGTTCGGACACGCGGTGGTCGGGATACTGGAACGAGGGCCCGAGGTCGCCGCGCGCCAGGTCCGACAGCCAACCGACGTACTGGCGCCAGAGCGGTTGGTCGAGGCGGTACTGCGCCTCCAGCGCCGCGACCACCTCGCGCGGCGCCGCCTTCTCACCGTCGAAAGGTCCGCCGGGCGCGGCGCGCAGCAGGAAAAAGCACAGCGTCACCAGCAGCAGCACGGTGAGGGCTGCCTCCAGCGTGCGCGCGAGCAGTCGCCTCACGGGCGTGCACCCGCGCGCCAGCGCAGGAAGCGGCTGGGGTGGCGGTCGAGCAGGTTGGGCTCGAAGCCCTCCAGGTCCGGATGCACCAGGTGCTTGGCGGTATAGACGTAGACCGGCGCGATGGCGTGGCTGGCGAGCAGGCGCGCTTCGGCCTCGCGCAGCTGGGACGCCCGCCGCGACCCGTCAGGCTCGGCCCTGGCGGCGGCGAGCAGCGCATCGAGGCGCGCATCGGCGAGGCCGCTCCAGTTCTGCGGTCCGTCGCTGGCGAACAGGGCGAGGAAGTTCATCGGGTCGTCGTAGTCGGCGATCCAGCCGCCGCGGAAGACCTGGGTGATCACGCGCTGGCGGCGGTTCTGCACGAACACCTTCCATTCCTCGTTGCGCAACCGCGTCTGCACGCCGAGGGCGCTGCGCCACATCGCCGCCGCGGCCAGGGCCAGGCGGCGGTGCGCGGTCGAGGTGTTGTAGCGCAGCTCGAGCTGCAGTGGCCGATCCGTGCCGTAGCCGGCCTCGGCGTAGCGGCGCCGCGCCAGCCGCTCGCGCTCGGCCTGGGTCCAGCCGGACCACGGCAGCTGTGCCGGCTGGTAGCCGTCCAGGCCGGGCGGAACCAGTGCGTACGCCGGCAACTCACCCAGCCCGGTGACGTGGCGGGTGAGCAGGTCGCGGTCGAGGACCAGCGACAGCGCTTCACGCAGGGCGGCTCCGGGGTGGGAGCAGGGCTCGACCGCATTCGGAGTCTCCAGCGCCGGGCAGGTGCCGGCGCCGGACAGCGGGCCGCGTTCGAGGTTGAAGCCAAAGAAGAAACTGCCGGTGTAGGGCGCGATGCGCAGGGCCTCGCCGAAGCGCGCGCGCAGCGACTCCAGGCGTCCGGGCGGGACGGTTTCGGTCAGGTGCAGGTCGCCCGCGGCGAAGCGCTTGAGCTCGCTGGCGGCGTCCTCGGTGACGTGGAAGCGCACCGCGGCGATCGGCGGCGGGCT
>JANJTY010000474.1 GCA_024710865.1 Lysobacteraceae bacterium
CTCACCGTCGCGAAACTGCGCCTTCCGATCAACCTCATCGTTGTTGCGGCGGCGGTGGAGAACATGCCCGACGGCGATGCCTACCGCCCCTCCGACGTGCTCACCTCGATGTCGGGCAAGACCATCGAGGTGGGCAACACCGACGCCGAAGGCCGCCTGATCCTGTGCGATGCGCTGACCTACGTGCAGCGCTTCGAGCCTGCCGCGATCGTCGACGTCGCCACCCTCACCGGCGCCTGCATGGTCGCCCTGGGCAAGGTCGCCACCGGCCTGATGAGCAAGCACGACGACCTCGCCGCCGAACTGCTGCGCGCCGGCGAGCAGGTGCACGACCGCGCCTGGCGCCTGCCGCTGTGGGACGACTACCAGCCCCTGCTCGATTCCAGCTTCGCGGACGTCTACAACATCGGCGGCCGCTGGGCCGGGGCCATCACCGCCGGCTGCTTCCTCGCCCGCTTCACCGAAGGCCAGCGCTGGGCCCACCTCGACATTGCCGGCAGCGGCTCGGACGAGGGCCGCAAGGGCATGGCCACCGGCCGCCCAGTGGGGCTGTTGGTGGAGTGGTTGGCCGAAAGAGCCCGTGATTCGTGATCGTGGAGCCGTGATTGGTGATGGGTGATTCGTTCAAGCCAAGGCGAATCCCAGCGCACCCATCACCCTGCTCCGCAATCCGAAGCCGCTGACTGCTCCTGCTCCTGCGAATCACGAATCACGAATCACCAATCACGGCTCCCCAGTGCCCCGCGCCGACTTCTACCTGATCCAGTCGCCGAAGTTCGCGGCCGATCCATTGCGCGTGGTCTGCGTGCTGGCCAGACGCCTGTTCGAGGCGGACGAGGCGGCCCTGATCCTCGCGGCGGACGCGGCCCAGGCCGAGGCCCTCGACCGGCGCCTGTGGGACTTCCAGCCCGATGCCTTCGTGCCGCACCAGATCGTGGGCCGCGAGGCGCATGACGCGCGCTGTCCCATCCTGATCGTGCCGCCGGATGTCGAGGCGCCCCCCCGCGCGCAGGTCATCAACCTGCGGACTGCAGAAGTGTCTTCGGGTTTCGCGCGCGTGCTGGAGGTGGTACCGCCCGACGAAGCCGCGAAGATTCCCTTGCGCGCGCGCTGGAAGGCCTACAAGGCGCGCGGCCTGGACATGCATACGCACGAACTGTAGCGATCGAATGAGCGGCGTTCGGGCCGGCGCGAGACCGAACCGGCTGGGCAGACCGCCGCGGCTAGCGCGGGCGGTAGCCGGGAACGACGTTCTGCTCGGGGTCGAGCCGGATGCGCTCGAAGGGCACGCCTTCGGGCGGCGGGGTATCGGTCAGCTGCACCCGCCCCTGCGCATCCGTCCACTTGTAGATCCAGGGCGCGTAGTCGGGCGAGTTGGGGTTCATGCGGCGCAGCTCCAGCGGCAGGAACTGGGGCATCCAGGTCCAGACCGCGAAAGCCAAGGCCGCAAGCCCGATAACCAACCAGAGCGCGCCCTTCAAGGCTCCACCCCGGACTCCGCTGGGCAGGAGCGTCGCGACTGCACGTTCTGGAGCGCGAGACGCGGTCATCAGCCTTGCGGAGATTCCCTGCAAAGCAGGGCTACCAGACCACGGGTGCGCTCGATCTCCAACTCTCGCTGATCGGCACTCAATTCCTCGGGCGTTCCATCGCCGTCAAGATCCATCTGCACCCGTGCGTTCTTTTCGAACACATCGAGATTGCGCCGGGCCGACTCGCATCCGCTGGCAGCAGGCGCCACACCCTCCCTGTCGTCCTTGGGCTGCGTCCCTTCATCTTCCTGCTCGGGCATCGGGCGGGTGGCCCCAGTGCGGATGTTGACCTGCTCGGCCTTGGCCTCATCCGGTGGCGGCTGGTCGGAGAAGTGCACCACGCCCTTTTCGTCAGTCCACTTGTAGGCCGATTGCGCAGCTGCGGGCGCCGCGAACCCCAGCGTACCGAGGACCACGAACAGCGGCAAAACACGATGCAGGCGCGACATTGGGAGGGCTCCGCGTGGGCGTTGCCCCAGTGTAGCGCGCCGCGCCCCCGGCGCCAGCAGCCCTGGCCGCCCGGCGGCGGGCAGCGGGTACACTGTTCGCCGCCTTCCTCCGCTCGGCCCGCATGACCCAGCCCGATCCCTCCTTGCCGCGGCGACCGCGTGGCATCTACCTGCTGCCCAACCTGTTCACCACAGGCGGGCTCTTCGCGGGCTTCTACGCCATCATCGCAGCCAGCGACGGCTTCTTCGTCAACGCCAGCATCGCCGTGTTCGTCGCCGCCCTGCTCGACGGCCTGGACGGCCGCATCGCGCGCCTGACCAATACCCAGAGCGAATTCGGCACCCAGTACGACAGCCTGGCCGACCTGGTCAGCTTCGGCATGGCGCCGGCCCTGGTGATGTACCACTGGGCGTTGGTGGACCTGCGCCTGGACAGCCCGCTCTGGGGCAAGATCGGCTGGGCGGCTGCCTTCCTCTACGCCGCCTGCGCGGCCCTGCGCCTGGCGCGCTTCAACACCCAGGTTGGCGTGGTCGACAAGCGCTGGTTCATCGGCCTTGCCAGCCCCGCCGCCGCCGGTCTGATGATGGCCTTCGTCTGGACCATGCAGGAGCACGGCTACGCCGCCGGCCTGCGCCAGTACCTCGCGCTCGGCATCACCCTGGTTGCCGCGGGCCTGATGGTCAGCCGGGTGCGCTACTACAGTTTCAAGACCCTGCCGGTACGCGACCGCGTGCCGTTCATCGTCATCCCGCTCGCGCTGCTGGTGTTCTTCGCGCTGGCGGTGGACACCGCGCGTTTCCTGCTCGCGTTGGCTGCGCTGTACGCCGCGTCCGGGCCACTGCACTGGCTGGTGAGCCGGGTCCGCGGCACGCGCCGGCGTGAGCCGGACGGCCCCGGCGACGCGTGAACGCGGCGCCGCCGTCCGCCGCGCGCACCGATGCGCTCGAGCGCCGCGTGCTGCCGCTGCTGGCCGAGCTGAGCCAGGAGCTGGCGCGCTCGCTCGATCTCGACCGCACCCTGCGCGA
>JANJTY010000369.1 GCA_024710865.1 Lysobacteraceae bacterium
ATCCAGTGGCTGGACTCCACCGCCAAATCGATCGAGGAGATTTCGGCTACCATCCTGCAGGCCGTGCGGCTCAACAAGCCTGCCTACTGAAATCCCGGCACGCATCATCCATTGCCAGACAGGACACAATAGAACATGAGATCACGCCCGAAACGTCGTGGCGGCCTGGGCCGCGACGCCGAACACCTTCTTTGGCTCGCCACCGGGCTCGCCCAGTCCGGCAGCCGCGCCGAGGACCAGTTCTGGGAGCGCCAGCTCGGCGAAGCCATCGACCGCCTGCTCGAGGAAGGCGCGGAGGACACGCTCAACACCGCGCTGGACCACCTGCATAGCGCCGACGCCCGCGCCTACGACGAGCTCGCCGATTTCATCGAGTCGCGCGCCGAAAGCGCCCCGGGGGCCTCGGCCGACCATGACATCCTGCTCGTGGCGGCACCGGTTCTCGCATGGTCGCGCTACCGTATTCCGGCCAACGCGATCCCTTCGGCGGTGCTCGCCAACCTGAAGGTCCACCTGCAGGCCCACGTGCTGGCCGACAAGGTCAAGCTCGCGATCGCGGACTTCTTTTTCAGCCCCGACCAGCTGCCTCAGGGCTACTGTGCGACGGCGGCGCTGGCTGCCGAACTCGGCCGCGCCGCCCTCGAGGGCCGCAACCTGCACATCGACACCGCCGGCATGCCCGAAACCACCCAGTTCCTCTCGGATACGCGCTACCTGCTGGCCGCCGTTGCGGTCCCGAAGGGCGCCGCCCTGTTCAGCTGGCAGGAGCCGGGCCGCACACGGGACGAATCGCTCACGCAATGGCGCATGCAGGGCGGTGCCTGCCTCGCCCCGCTGCTGCCCGGATGCGCGATCGAAGTGGTGCTGCCGGAGGCGTATTTCGCCTCCAGCCGGCAAGCCGACAGCCAGAGCCGGCCCTACTCCATCCGCGCCTCGGTGGCCTTCCTCGGCGCCGAACTCGAAACCCCGGCCGCCAACCTGCGCGCAGTGATCGCCCCCTTCCACGACCGCGAGCTCGAGGAGTATCGGGTCGGCCTGACGCTGCGCGGCAATGATCAGGTCGTGCACGGCGTCGTGTGGCCGCTGCTGGGCGCGGAGGAAGCAGGCAGCGAGGGTCCGACGGAGATCGAGACAGTGCTGCGCGACTGCGGCGTCACCGACATCGTGAACCTCGAGCACCGATTCCCACTCGAATACTGCGACGACTGCGGCGCGCCGCTCTACCCCTCACCGGAGGGCGAGATCGTGCATGCGGAAATGCCCGACGGCGAGCACGGCGAACCCGCGCCGCGCCACCTGCACTGATCGGCAGGCGCGGGCCGAACGGTCGCACAGGAGGTTCCGATGAGCCGAAAGATCGACAAGCCCGCGGCCGAATGGCGCGAACAGCTCTCACCCATGGCGTATCGCGTGACGCGCGAAAAGGGCACCGAGCGCGCCTTTACGGGGGAATACTGGAATTTCTGGGAGTCAGGAGAATACCGCTGCGTGTGCTGCGGCGCGCCCCTGTTCGCGTCCGCCCACAAATTCGATGCCGGTTGCGGCTGGCCCAGCTTCTCGACCGCTGCCGCGCCGGACAACGTCGAGGAGGCGGAAGACCGCAGCCACTTCATGCTGCGCACCGAGGTGCTGTGCCGGCAGTGCGGTGCCCACCTGGGCCACGTCTTCGACGACGGACCGGCACCAACGGGCCTGCGCTACTGCATCAACTCCGCCTCCTTGCGCTTCAGGCCCGAATCCGGCGACGACGACGCGGGCTGACCGCCAGCGCCCTCATTCTGCCGCCGCGGCCTCCTCGGCGAGCGTCGCCAGCACCGGCGACGAGAAGTCGCGACGGTACAGTACGACCACCACGATCGTCGTGACGGCCAGGAACAGCCACGCCTGCAGGAACCAGGCGACCGCAGCCAGCCCGAAATAGTAGGAACGGATGCCGCGATTGAATTCATCGCCCGCCAGCGAATTGACCGTACCCAGGCGGCGGGCGGCGGCTTCGGCGTGCGCACCATCGGCCAACACCGGACTCGCGCCGATCAGGATCGACAGCAGGTTGAACTGACGCAGCGCCCAGGTGAACTTGAAATAGGCGACCACAAACACCGTCAGCAGCAATACCAGCTTCACTTCGGTCAGTTCGCGCGAAGCCTCGCGCGCGACGGGCAGGTCGGCAGCGAAGCGGATCACCTGATCGAGGGTCCCCAGCACCGCCAGCAGGCCAGCGATGATGTAGATGGTGGTGTTCGCATAGAAGGACACGCTCTGCATCAGATTGCCGACCAGCGCCGCATCCGTCATGCGCAGCTCGCGCGTCAGCAGTTGCCGCGCCCACTGCAGTCGGAAGCGATGGCTCGCCCCCATCAGCCCCCGTCCGGCCCAGCGGCTGTGCTCGGAAAACCAGCCATAGCCGACCCACGCGAACAGGAACCAGCCCAGAGCCAGCCAATCCAGCAATGGAATCGAAGCCAGGAATCCCGTCCCCACGATATGCCCCTCAGGCCGCCAGCAGGAAGTCCCGCACCAGGCCGATCTGCGCCTCGTCCATCAGCATCGGCGCGTGGCCGACGCCGGGAATCTCGGCCAGTTGCGCCCGCGGCCCGCTCACGGCCATCTGGTCGAACACCTTG
>JANJTY010000386.1 GCA_024710865.1 Lysobacteraceae bacterium
CGGGCGGTCGCCGGCGTCCTGCAGCGCCTCGGGCAGGGTCTCCCACAGGTCGATGCTGGCGTAGAGCGTATCGGGCTGGCTCGCCGCGACCGCGAGGCCGATGCGGCCCACGCCCTCGCCCTCGGGCAGGCCACCGCCAAGGCGGCGCCAGCTGCGGCCACCGTCGTCGGAGCGGTACACGCCCGAACCCGCACCGGCCTCGGTGAACTCCCAGGGCGTGCGCTTGCGCTCCCAGAGCGAGGCGTAGAGCACGTCGGGGCGCGACGGGTCCATCACCAGGTCGGCCGCGCCGGTCCAGCCGTCCGCGGCCTTGAGCACCGGGGTCCAGGTCTCGCCACCGTCCTCGGTGAGGAAGATGCCGCGCTGACCGCCCGGCGAGTAGAGCTTGCCCGCCGCCGCCACCAGCACGCGGCGCCCGTCGCGCGGATCGACCACGATGCGCGCGATGCGGTCGGTGGCTTCGAGTCCCTTGCGGCTGAACGTCTTGCCCCCGTCGCGGCTGACGAAGAGCCCGTGGCCGCCGTAGTTCGAGCGCGCCGCGCTCGGTTCGCCGCTGCCGACCCAGAGCGTCTGCGGATCGGAGGGATCGACCGCGATCGCGCCGGTGACGGTGTTCGGCAGACCATCGGTGAGCGGCTCGAAGCTGCCGCCGTCGTTGGTGGTCTTCCACACGCCGCCGGAGGCATAGGCGACGTAGTAGGTGTAGGGCTGGCCGGGCACCGAGGCGAAGTCCATCACCCGACCGCCCTGCCCGGTCGGGCCGATGCTGCGCCAGGTCAGGCCCTGGAACGGGGACTCGCGCTGCATGCGCTGGTGCTGCTGCCAGGCCGACTCGCGCTCGGCCGGGGTGGAGGCCTCGCCGGCGCGCGGGCGGGCGGTGGCCGGGGATGCGATGCACAGCGCCAGGAGGACCAGCGCGAAGGAGCGGTGGTACATGGACGGGTTCCGAGCCAAGGAGCGCCCGACTATACCGACAGCGCCGCGACGCCGCGTCGCATCGGCTTCTCACTTCGCGCCGCGCTCGCGCGGGAGCGCAGCAGCCCGCCAGCCGTTCTGGGCATGGAAGATTGGGCGCGCGTTCGGCAAACTCGGCCGGGTCGCGCAGTCGCGCAACGCGCCGCCGCAGCGCAACAGGGGTTTGGACGTCGCGGGCCGAAGGCGCTCCGCCGGCGCCGTTCCGCGCCGGCTGGACGCGGGCGCTGCGATTGCCCACGACGGCAGACAGGGCCCGCCCGCGTTCCTGCGACGGGTCGTCCCAACGGAGCCTTGACGCATGCGTGGTCGCACACACGGGCACCGCCCCCACTCCCGAGCCTACTCGGTCTTCATCCTTGGGCTGGTGGTCGCCTTTCCGCTGCTGATGGTGTTCGTCGTCGTGCCGCGCGTCGAAGAGCACAACGCGCGCCAGTGGGCACTGCAGCGCGAAGCGGAGGAGCGCGCTGCCGAGGTCGAACGCCTGCGTTTCGCCAGCGCCTTCCAGACGGGCGATCTGTCCGCGATCGCCCGGTTCTGTCGGAGCGAGATCGAAGCGATCCTGCCTTATACCCACTGGGCCATGGCGCTATCGGCCGGGCCCGACCGCCTCGATGCCTTCGTCCACCGCAGCCAGCGCCTGGACAGCCTGCACCGCTTCACCTGCAGCCCCGACGGCATCGCCGAGGCGCGGCTCGAACATCCGCTGGCCACGGCCATCCGCGCGCGCCAGGCCGCTGCGCTGGAGGCCGAGTCCGGGGTGGAGAACGCCGATTACCGCTCGCCGCCCGAGCTCTGGGGCGAACTGCTTGCCAAGCTGCAGCGCGCCGATGCCGGCGTGCGGCGGATCGAACTGGTCGTGCTGCCTGGGCACGAGGCCTACCTCACGCGCTGGACGCGGCGGCAGGACGGCGACGTGGTGTCGACCACCGAGCCCGCCGACGTCCCGGAGTTTCCCTCGCTGGCCTCGGACCTGCCACCGCCGGATGGCCTGGCGCAACGCGAGGCGACGCGCTGGTCCGCGTCGGTGGACGCCGCCTTCGAACTGCTGCGACGGGAACTGCCGCCGGACGCGCGCATCGCACAGGCGCGCTTCGACGACGACGGCATCCGCCTCGCCCTGCGCGGACCGATGCCCGGCCTCGCCGCGGCCTACGGCAGCATCGAGTTCGACGCCTATGGCGAGATCGTCGACTGGCTGTATCCCTACGACGAGCCACCGGGCTTCGGCTGCGCCACCGGCATCGAGCTGGCCGAGCTGCGGCGGCGCTTCGATGCCGCCTGTGCCCGCCTCGGCTGTCGCCCCGAAAGCCACTTCTCGATCGCCGACTACGCCTGCGGGCAGGGGCGCGAACAGGGCGCATGGAGCCTGTACCTGCAGTCGTACTGAGCGATGGCCGGCGGCCCTCAGTTCTAGGCCTGCAGTTCGAGGATGTTGCCCTCGGGATCGGTGACGTAGCACCACGTCACCAGCCGGCCAGTCGCGGTGCGCAGGCTCACGACCTCGCCCACGACGCCCCCGCCCGCAGCCATCACGGCCTGTCGCGCGGCGGCAACGTCGTCCACTTCGAATGCGATGTGGCCGAAGCCGGGGCGATTGACGCGCGGGATGTCGGACTCGACGAGATCGTCGTAGCGGAAGATCTCCAGCGTCGGACCTGCTTCGCCGCCGCCGGGCAAGCGCAGATGCACACCGGTCAGGTGCGCCCCGCGCAGTCCGGTGCCGGCGTCGAGTTCCGCGCCGCGGTAGTCGCGTTCGGGCGGCAGCGCGACACAACCGAACACGTCCATGTAGAACGCCGCCAGCGCGCGCCAGTCGCGCGCGACGAGGTTGGTGTGGACGTAGCGGGCGCGGATGGGCATGCGCTGCGTGGCGTGGTGGGCCCACCAGGATTCGAACCTGGAACCAAGGGATTATGAGTCCCCTGCTCTGACCGTTG
>JANJTY010000418.1 GCA_024710865.1 Lysobacteraceae bacterium
ACGGGCGCTGAAGGCCGGTGGTCTGCTGGCCTTCACCCTGGAGAAGTCGCGCCGGCGCGGCAGCCACCTGCTCCCGACGGGCCGCTTCTGCCACCACCCCGGGCACGCCAGGTCCGCGCTCGCGGCCGCGGGATACGGCGCGATCGAAGTCGAAGAAGCGGCGCTTCGCAGCGAAGCCGGCGCGCCGGTCGCGGGGCTCCTGGTGTCCGCACTCAGACCGCACTGACCCCGGTGCGGCGCGCCCGTTCCAGCCGGGGTTCCCGCTCGCGGGCAGCGATGCATGCGCGCCGGGCGCCCGGCATGGCATGCTGGCGACGGCTACGACGCGAGGTGGCGCCAGAGCGATGAATGGTGCAGATCGGATCGGACGATTCCTGCGGCGAAGCCTGACGCTGCTGGCGGCGATCTGCCTGTTCACGCCCCCGGCCTTTGGCGCGGAATCTTCCAGCTCCGAACCGGCGGAGATCGCCGCGCTGCGCGCGAGCGAGTCGCGCTCGGCCGCCGAATTGCGCGAGCAGGCCATCGCCCTGCGCGACGCTTCCAGCGACCGCCGCTTCCGCGCCTGGGCTGGCCTTGCCCTGGCCGAGTTCGACAATGACCTCGAACACGCCGATGCGGCGCTCGCGGGGCTCGACGCCGTGCTGGCCGAAGCGCGGGCGCTGCAGCTACCCGACCTCGAGTTCGCCACCGTGGGGCGCAAGGCCACGATCCTGGTGAACCGCGGGCGCTCGGCCGAGACCGACGAGATGCTCACTGCGATGCAGGCCCTGGTCGAGGCCAGCGGCAATCCGTCCTGGCGCGCGGAGTGGCTGCACAACCGCGGCGTGCTCGAGCGCAAGCTGGGCCGCTTCGACGCCGCTGCCGACTATTTCCAGCAGGCCCTGGAGATCCTGCGCGGGCTGGGCGACGACCTGGGCGTGGCGCGCGAGCTGAACTCGATCGGCATGCTGCACGGGCGCACCGGCCGCTTTTCCGACGCCATGCTGGTGCACCGCGAGGCCCTCGCGCTCGCGCGCAAGGCCGCCAATCCGGGCGAGATCGCGCGCAGCTTGCGCCTGCTCGGCGTGCTGCACCGCAACCTGGAGGACGAGGAACTCGGCAGCCGCTACCTGCAGGAGGCACTCGAGTACGTCGAGGAGCGCAACACGCGCGAGGCCATCACCCTGCTGGGCGAGCTGACCAAATCCCTGCTCCTGCTCGGGCGCCTGGACGAGGCCGAGCGCAGCGCGGATCAGGCCGCGGGCATGGCCGAGCGCTCGGGCAGCCCGCCGAACCGGGTCA
The DNA here is from genome assembly GCA_024710865.1 of Lysobacteraceae bacterium. Classification (GTDB taxonomy): domain Bacteria; phylum Pseudomonadota; class Gammaproteobacteria; order Xanthomonadales; family Xanthomonadaceae; genus JANJTY01. The sequence goes on from JANJTY010000418.1 coordinate 1,282, forward strand.
GTGCCTTCACGCGCATGGCCGAAGTGCGCCTGGCGCAGGGCCGGGTGGCGGACGCCCGGCAGTGGATCGACCGCGCCTTCGAATCGTTCGAGCAGGTCGCGATCCGCGACCAGATCGTGCTGCACCTGGCACGCGCGCAGGTGCTGGCGGCCGAAGGCCGCGCGCGCGAAGCCCTCGCGGAGGCCGAGATCACCCTCGCCGCGACGCGCAAGGTGGGCGACCGCATCCTCGAGCGGGCCGCGCTGCTCCTGCATTCCGACCAGCAGCTCGCGACCGGCGACGCGCGCAGCGCGGTGGACACCCTCAAGGCCTACCAGGCCCTGGACAAGGAACTGGCCATCGACCTGGCCGCGCGCCGCATCGCGGTGCTCGAAGGCAGCCTGGAGAACGAACGCAACCAGGCCGAGCGCGCCCTGCTCGAACGCGACAATGCGGTGCAGGCCCTGACCCTGTCGCGCCAGCGCCTGCTCGGCGCGGTCCTGCTGGTGGGCCTGAGCGGACTGCTCATCGTGGCCTTGCTGCTGTATGCGCGCTACCGCGCCGCCGAGCGAAGCAAGCGCCAGGCCATCGAGAGCCGAGACGAACTCGAGCGCCTGCATCGCGCCCTGGTCGATGCCTCGATCGAACTGGAGCGGGTCGCGCACAGCGACGCGCTCACCGGCCTCGCCAACCGCCATGCCCTGGCCCGCGAGCTGGTCTCGCGCCTGGCCGAATCGCGCGCTTCGGGCCGGCCGCTCAGCGTGCTGGTGATCGACATCGACCACTTCAAGCAGATCAACGACCGCCACGGCCACCTCGCCGGCGACGCCGTGCTGCGCGAGATCGCGATCCGCCTGCGCCAGGGCCTGCGCGTGGACTCCGCCCTCGCGCGCTGGGGCGGTGAGGAGTTCATCGCGGTGCTGAGCGAATCCGACCTGTCGGACGCCACCGCCGCCGCCGAGCGCCTGCGTCTGGCCATCGCCGATCGCCCGGTGACCGTCGCGGAACGCGAGATCGCGGTCACCGCCAGCATTGGCGTCGCCACCAGCCTGGCGCCGCATCCCGACAGCATCGATCCGCTGCTGGCGGCGGCGGATGACGCGCTCTACCGTGCCAAACGCGGCGGCCGCAACCGGGTCGAGGGAACGCAGCCGGACGCGCACTGAGCTTGGCACCAGGAGCGGTCTGCCCAGGCGGCTGCCGCCACGGCGAGTACGCTTTCCAGCTCCGGCTCGAATCAGTCGGCGGTCCCGCGCCGGCGTGCGCGCTTCGTCGGGCACTTCCTGTGCCACCTCACCCTCACATGTTGCGCCGATACTCTCCGCCCACATCGTACAGCGCGTGGCTGATCTGGCCGAGGCTGTGCGTCTTCACCGCTTCCATGAGGCTGGCGAAGACGTTCTCGCGGCGTCGGGCGCTGTCCTGCAGGTAGGCCAGGCCGGCGCCTTGGGTTCGAGAGGGTTCCTCGACGCCACGCGTTCCGTTGGCCGCATCGCCGCGAACGGCGGTGGCGTTGCGGTTCTCCTGGTAACGCCGCACGTTCTCGATCTGCTGGGCTTTCTCGTCTGGCGTCGAGCGGATCAACTCGATCTCGGCGGCAACTTCAGAATGCCCGTCCTTGCCGAGGAAGGTGTTGACCCCGACCAGCGGCAGGCTGCCGTCGTGTTTCTTGTGCTCGTAGTAGAGCGACTCTTCCTGGATCTTGCCGCGCTGGTACATGGTGTCCATCGCGCCGAGCACGCCGCCGCGCTCGCTGATCGCCTCGAACTCCCGGTAGACGGCTTCCTCGACGATGTCGGTGAGCCGGTCGACGATGAAGCTGCCCTGCCAGGGGTTCTCGCAGAAGTTCAGGCCCAGCTCCTTGTTGATGATCATCTGGATCGCCACCGCGCGGCGCACGCTTTCTTCGGTCGGGGTGGTGATGGCCTCGTCGTAGGCGTTGGTGTGCAGGCTGTTGCAGTTGTCGAACAGGGCGTACAGCGCCTGCAGGGTGGTGCGGATGTCGTTGAACTGGATCTCCTGCGCGTGCAGGGAGCGGCCGCTGGTCTGGATGTGGTACTTCATCATCTGCGACCGCTCGTTGGCGCCGTAGCGCTCGCGCATGGCGCGGGCCCAGATGCGGCGGGCGACGCGGCCGATAACGGTGTACTCCGGGTCCATGCCGTTGCTGAAGAAGAAGCTCAGGTTGGGCGCGAAGTCGTCGATCCTCATCCCGCGCGCAAGGTAGTACTCGACGATGGTGAAGCCGTTCGACAGGGTGAAGGCGAGCTGGCTGATCGGGTTCGCGCCGTCCACAGCGATGGCGTAGCCGGAGATCTACACCGAGTAGAAGTTGCGCACCTTCTGCTCGACGAAGTACTGCTGGATGTCGCCCATCATGCGCAGGGCGAACTCGGTGCTGAAGATGCAGGTGTTCTGCGCCTGGTCTTCCTTCAGGATGTCGGCCTGCACGGTGCCGCGCACGGTCTT
>JANJTY010000419.1 GCA_024710865.1 Lysobacteraceae bacterium
GGCCAGGCGATCGATGCGCCGGCGCGGGATGCGATGCAGGCACGCGCCTGAACCCCGTCGCGACGCAAGCGAACCCGATCCTGCGCTCCACCCCGCCGGCCGCGCTATGCTGGCCGTTCCGAGTCCGACCACCGAGGCAGCGCCATGCCCGCACCGACCCGTCTTGCTTTGCTGATCGCCCTCTTCGCCGGCAGCGCCGTGCAGGCGGGGCAGCCCCCCAGTGCGCAGTTCGCCCTCGCGCCGCCCGATGGGCGCGCAAGCCTGAACCTGCCCGGCGTTGACCTGGACAAGGCCCTGGCCGAGGACCGCGCCAACCTGGGCAAGGGCCTGCCGCTGCGCTATGGCCTGCGTTCGGAGGTCGAGAGCGTCTTCATCGACGGCGAGCGCTCCAAGGGCGGCGAATGGCAGACCCTGCCGGACGGCCGCCTGCTGTGGCGCCTCGAGGTGCAGGCGCCGGACGTGCGCTCACTCGACTTCGGCTTTTCCGAGTTCCGCCTGCCAGCGGATTCCGAGCTGTGGCTGGTCTCGAAGCTGACCGGCGAAACCCGTGGCCCCTACACCGACGCCGACAATCCGCCGTCCGGCCAACCCTTCTACACACCCTTCGTGGTGGGCGACACCGCGGTTCTGGAGCTGGTCCTGCCGGCGCACAAGCGGCCCTTCGTGAAGCTGCGCCTCGACGGCGCGACCCGCGCCTACCGCGACGTACTGCAGCCGTGGGCGGTGGAGAAGTCGGGTTCGTGCAACGTGGACGTGGCCTGCCCCGAGTCGGCCGGCTGGGAGAACCAGATCAACTCGGTCGGTCAGTACACCTTCAGCTCCGGCGGGAGCAGCTTCGTCTGCACCGGCCAACTCCTCAACAACACGGCGCAGAACCGCAGCCCGATCTTTTCCACCGCCAACCACTGCGTCAGCACGCAGGCCGCCGTGGGCAGCATCGTGGTCTACTGGCAGTACGAAAACCCCACCTGCCGGACGCCGGGCAGCCCTGCAAGCGGCAATCCAATCAGCAAGCCAGGCAACTCGGTCGCTCAGACCGGCGGTGCAACCCTGCTTGCGACCAGTGCCGCCAGCGACTTCACCCTGACGCGCCTTAATGCCAATCCGCCGGCCGCAGCCCAAGCCTACTGGAGCGGCTGGGACCGCAGCGGCAGCGCGCCTGCCAGTGGCGTCGCGATCCACCATCCGCAAGGCCACGAAAAGCGCATTAGCTTCGAGAACAATCCGCTGACGGTTTCCAGCTATCTGGGCGCCACCGGCAGCGGCACGACGCACTGGCGCGTCGCGGATTGGGATCTGGGCACCACCGAGGGCGGATCCTCGGGCTCGGGCCTGTGGAACCCGGCCGGACTCTTCATCGGCCAGCTGCATGGCGGCTTGGCCGCGTGCGGCAACAACGACGCCGACTGGTACGGCCGGATGTCGGTGTCCTGGACCGGCGGCGGCACCAGTGCGTCGCGCATGAGCGACCACCTCGATCCGGCCGGCACCGGTGTGCAGACCCTTCAGGGCAGTGGCACCTGCACTCCGCCGGCGGTGACCCTGAGTTCGACCGCCTTCAGCGGCAACCCCAAGGCCGGCGACACCCTGGTCTTCAACGCCGCGATCGCGGCCGCCGGCGGGGCGGGTGCGCCCTACTCGATCAGCTGGAACATCGACGAGGACACCGGAGTCGACCGGCAGGGCGGCGGCACCAGCCTGAGCGTCAAGTACGCCACCGCGACCAGCACGCAGGTGTCGGTCACCGTCACCGACAGCGCCGGCTGCGCGACCACCGCCAGCCGCGCACTCGATGTGGGCGCCGCGAACGTTGTGGTGCACGCCATCGGCACGCCCACCCAGATCTGCGGCAATGGCAACAGCGCGGTGAATCCCGGCGAGCGCTGGCGCGTGCCGGTCACCCTGCGCAACAGCGGCAGCGCGGCGCTTGGCAGCGGCGCGCGCGCCCTGTTCGCCAACAGCGATGCCGGCGCTTCGGCCCTGCCGCTGGGCCCGGACACGTTCGGCCACCGCGGTGCGACCAGCGCCGACGGCGGCTGCGGCCACCAGTGGATCGACATCGTGTCCGGAACCTTTGCAACCGCGGCGCTGGCCCTCAACGACGCCGACGATGGACGCGCCCTGGTGAACCTGCAAGGCACCACGCCATTCAATCTTTACGGCCAGAGCGTCACCCAGATGGTGATGTCGACCAACGGCTACCTGGCTGCCGGCAGCGCCGACAGCGGCGAGGACTTCGTGGCGAGCTGCAGCGCCTACGACGGCAGCGGCCCGCGCCTGCAGGTGCTGCACGACGATCACGTGGTCGGCGCCGGTGGTGGTCTGCGCTACCGCCACTTCGGTACCTGCCCGCGTGCGGCGCAGGTCGGCATTGCGGGCCAGTCCTGCCACGTGTTCACCTGGACCGGACTGCGCCCGTTCGGCAGCACCGGCAACGCCGAGTTCCAGGCCATCCTCTACCCGGCCACGGGCCAGATGGTCTACCAGTACCGCACGGCCGATGCCAACGACGCCGCCGAGGCCTTGATCGGGATCGGCGACGACGACTTCTCCGATGGACTGACCGTTGGCTGCCGGGTGGAGGATGCGGTGACTGCGGGCAGCTCGGTCTGCCTCTACGCGCCGTCGAACCAGCCGGTCTCCGACAGCGTCGCGCTGCGCCTGGAAACCCCGACCGTGGCCCTGCCGGCGCTCGCCGCCGGCGCCCAGACCACGGTCAACGTCGACGTGGCGGTGCCCACCGACGCCAGCTGCGGCGCGCCCTTCGCGGTCGACTTCATCGCCGCCGCCGACGCCAACAGCTTCAGCGCCAATCCGGCCAGCGTGCTGGCGGGCGTGACCCTCGACGGGTCCTGCGGCGTGGTATCCAGCTGCCCGGCGCAGATCCCGGCCCGAACCGAGCGCCAGGGGCTCTATTACAACTTCGGCCGCGGCGGCAACGGCGTGTCCGGCATCCTCTACGGCGCCGCCAGCGGACCACGCGCCTTCGGTGGGGCCTGGTTCACCGGCGACGCCAACCGCACGCCAACCTGGTACCTGCTTGGCGGCATCTATGCGGATCGTCTCGGCGTGCTGGACATTCTGCGTTTCACCAACTCCGCCGCGCCGGGCGGGTTCGCGCCGGTCAACCAGAACGTCGGTCGCGCCTGGTTCAGCTGGTACGGCAACCAGCAGGTGATGATGGCCTGGCAGTTCAACGACGGCCGCCGCGGCGCTGAGCTGATGGGCACGCTGCCGCTGGCCTCGACCAACCGCACCCAGGCCTACTACAACCCGGGCCAGTCGGGCTGGGGCGTCGCGCTCGACACGGCCCAGCTGTCGGCCGACAGCTCGCAGGAGTTCTGGGTCAACTACTTCTATGACGCCGCGGGCCAGCCGATCTGGGCCCTGGGCTCGCACAGCTTCGCCTCGACCGACTGGCGCAGCTTCGATCTGAGCACCTGGCGGGTGCACTGTCCCGGCTGTCCGCAGCTCACCGACTGGGGCAGCCTGACCCTGCCGGTCGGCACCCAGCGCCGCCGCTGGACGGGCATCGGCACCGGCGCGATCGACACGACCATCACCCTGCCCGCGCCCCTGTCGGGGACGTGGAACCGCACCAACCTGCCGATCCAGGCCCTGGGACCCATCCAATGAGCCAACTGCGCGAGCTGATCCTGCTGCGCCATGCCCACGCCCTGCCCGCCGCGCG
>JANJTY010000479.1 GCA_024710865.1 Lysobacteraceae bacterium
GCTGACCCGCCTCGACCATGGCCGAGCCGATGGCCTGGCCGATGAGTTCGGCCACCACAGGATTGAGCGTCTTTCCGACCACGCCACGGATGTCGTAGGCACGGAAGATGCTGCGGTCCACTCCGCCCGACTCGGGCCGCGGCGCGGCGGCCTGCTTGCGGGCCGCTGCATCGCGGGCGGGGCTGCCGGCAACCGCGGCCTTCTGCAGCGCCTCGCCAAACGAGATCTCGCCGGCTTCGGCCGCAGCGGGGATCGCCGTGCGCCGCGCCAGCCAGGCCAGCAGCACGCCCAGGACCAGACCGGCGACTCCCAGCGCAAAGGTCATCCCCAGCCCGTACTCCAGCGTCTGCGCCGCCCGCGCCGCCACGACCACGACCTCGAAACCGCTGTCCCCGATCGGGGACGCTTCGGCGTCGGCCGCGGCGACCAGGTCGGGATCCCCGAGCGCCGCGACGGGCACGCTGCCCGCTGCGCTGCGCTGGCGCAATTCGATCCGGCCCGACTCGATCTGCGCCTCGCGCATCCGCGCAAGCAACGGGTCCATGGGGAAGGCCAGCAGGGCGACGGCGAGGGTTTCATCGCGCTCGCGCACCGGGCCGGCGTAGGCAAGCAGGCGTTGCTGACCGCTGCCCAGCACCCGCAGGGTGAGTTCACCGGACGACTGGACCGCATGCAGCAGCTCCAGGCGTCCGAAACCGAACGCGGCAAGGTCGCCGGAGAAGGCCTCGCCCAGGTCGGCGCTGAACAGGTCGCTCTTGGCCTCGGGCACCGACTCACGCAACGCGGCCAGGGCCCGCTCCCTGTCCTCATCGCGCAGCGCGCGCACCACATTGCGATTGCCCAGCGCGCTCAGGCTCTTGCCGCGCAGGCCGCCCAACTGGGCCGCGAGATCCTCGGCCACACGCTCGCGCTGCAGCGCGACGCGGGATTCGGCGCCGGAATCGAGCAGGGCGGAAACGCCCTGCCAGAGCAGGTACAGCCCGCCGAGGGCAGCGGCTGCGGCCACGACCAGCAGGACGAGCTTGCGCAGCAGCGCAAGGCGCACCTGCAGCTGAGGGTCCATCGCAACCGGCGTCGCCTTTGCCTTGCTCTTTCCCATACGCCTCGCCGTCGTTCCCGAGCTTCTGCCTCAGAGGGTGCCGCTGTGGCCGAAACCACCCGCGCCGCGCGCGCTGCTCTCGAACGCTTCGACGTGCACGAACTGCACCCGCGCAACCGGCAGGAACACCAGCTGCGCGATGCGGTCTCCAGGCGCGATGGTAAGGGGCGCGCGGGAGCGGTTCCACACGCTGATCAGGAGCGGACCCTGGTAGTCGGCGTCGATCAATCCGACCAGATTGCCGAGCACCAGTCCGTGCCGGTGACCCAGGCCCGAGCGCGGCAGGATCACCGCGCACCAGCCCGGGTCGCCGATGTGGATGGCGATGCCGGACGGCACCAGGAAGGTGTCGCCAGGCTCCAGTTGCAGCGGGCCGTCGATCATCGCGCGCAGGTCGACACCGGCGGACAGCGCCGTGGCCGGCTCGGGCAGCGCGAACTCGCGCCCCAGGCGCGCATCGAGCACTTTCAGTTCGACCCGCAGCGCCGTGCTCATGCGACCTGCTCCCGGCGCTCGAGCACGATGTCGAGCAGGCGACGCGCCACGTCGGCCTTGCTGGCTCGTCCAATCTCGCAACCGCCGCCCGGCCAGTAAACCGACAGTGCGTTGTCTTCGGCATCGAAGGCGCAGCCCTCGGCCCCGACCCGATTGGCGGCGATCAGGTCGAGGCGCTTGTTTTCCAGTTTGCCGCGCGCGTAGCGCTCGACGTCCTCGGTCTCCGCTGCGAACCCGACCACGAAGGGGCGTGGCGAGTGCGCGGCGACTTCGGCCAGGATGTCACGGGTGCGGACCAAGGTGAGGTGCAGATCGCCCGCGCCCTTCTTGATCTTGCGTCCGGCGACCGTTTCGGGCCGGTAGTCGGCGACCGCGGCCGAGGCGATGAAGATATCCTGACCGTCGAGGTTGGCGAACACGGCCGCGTGCATGTCCGCGGCCGAGCGCACGTCGACACGGCGGACGCCGGCAGGCGTCGGCAAGCGCACCGGCCCGGCGACCAGGGTGACCTCAGCACCCATCTCGGCCGCAGCCTGGGCGATGGCGAAGCCCATGCGGCCGGAACTGCGGTTGCCCAGGAAGCGCACCGGGTCGAGGTCCTCGTACGTCGGCCCCGCGGTGATCAGAAGGCGGCGACCCGCCAGGGGGCGTTCGCGCAGCGCCGCCACGATGGCCTCGGGTTCCAGCAGGCGACCGGCTCCAGTCTCGCCGCAGGCCTGCTCGCCGGCGGCCGGTCCCAGCACGCGCACGCCGCGCTGAACCAGGGTGGCGAGGTTGGCACGCGTGGCGGGGTGCGCCCACATGACGCGGTTCATCGCCGGTGCGACCGCCAGCGGTGCCTCGCTCGCCAGGCAGAGCGTGGCGAGCAGATCGTCGGCCAGCCCATGCGCGAGCCGCGCCAGCAGGTCGGCCGAGGCTGGCGCGATGAGGATCTGGTCGGCCCAGCGCGCCAGCTCGATGTGGCCCATGGCCGCTTCCGCGGCCTCGTCCCAGAGGCTGGTGCGCACCGGGTTCCCGGACAGCGCCTGGAAGGTGGTGGGCGAGACGAAACGCTCGGCCGCGGCGGTCAGCACGACCCGCACCTCGCCACCGGCCTGACGCCAGCGGCGGACGATCTCGGCCGCCTTGTAGGCGGCGATGCCGCCGCTCACGCCCAGCAGCAGGCGCGGCGCGCGGGCCTCACCTGCGCTGTCGGTTGCGTTCTGCACGTAAGCGGATTCCTACCCGAACGACCCATCCTAGCTTACCGGAAAGGGCGAACGGGCCGATGGCAGCATGGCCGCTCCAGCGGCAACCTGGCGGCATGACGATACGCGACTGGCCCGAATCCGAACGTCCCCGCGAGAAGCTGATGGCGCGCGGCGCACCCGCCCTCTCCGATGCCGAGCTTCTGGCGGTGTTCATCGGCAGCGGCCAGCGCGGCTGCGACGCGGTCGAACTGGGTCGCAGCCTGCTGGCCGACGCCGGCGGCCTGCGCGGCTTGCTGGAGCGCAGCGCGGCAGAGCTGGGCGGGCTGCGCGGCCTCGGTCCGGCCCGCGCCTGCCGCCTCGCGGCCGCGCTGGAGCTGGCCAGCCGACACCTCGCGGGTGGGCTGCACCGGGGCGAGGCCGTCTCGGATCCGGACACGGCGGCACGCTTCCTGGCGCTCAAGCTGCGCCATCTGCCGCACGAGGTCTTCGCCTGCCTGTATCTCGACACCCGCCATCGCATGCTGGGCTTCGAGGAGCTGTTCCGCGGCACCATCGACGGCGCCCAGGTGCATCCGCGCGAGGTGGTGCGACGCTGCCTGGCGCACAACGCCGCGGCGGTGATCCTGGCGCACAACCATCCGAGCGGCGTGCCCGAACCCTCGGCCGCCGACCGCGCCATCACCGCGCGCCTGCGCGAGGCCCTGGCCATGATCGACGTGCGCGTGCTCGATCATCTGGTGATCGGCGAAGGCGCGCCGGTGTCCTTCGCCGCGCGCGGACTGCTTTGAGTCCGTCGCTGCTCAGCGCGCGGCCCGGGCCTCGGCCACGATCCGCCGCACGTCGGCGCGCAGGGCGGCCGCGTCGTACACGATGCCGTCCTTCACCGTGTAGCGCACGCCACCCACCGCCTGCATGCGGTCTTCCGCGTCCAGGCGACGGTGGCCGGTGCCGTAGAGCAGCTTGAGGTTGGCCAGCGGGTTGCCCTCGACGACCAGCAGGTCGGCCAGCTTGCCGGGCTCGATCGAACCGATGCGATCGCCCATGCCGAGGGCCTCGGCGCCGTGCAACGTGGCCGCGCGGATCACTTCGAGCGGGTGGAAACCGGCCTCGCGCAGCAGCTCCAGTTCCTCGATCGTGCCGAAGCCGTAGAGCTTGTGGATGTAGCCCGAATCCGAACCGACCGTGACGCGGCCGCCGCGGTTCTTGTAATCGTTCACGAAGGCCATCCAGCGCCGGTAGTTGTCGCGCCAGACCAGCTCCTCCTCCGTGCCCCAGTCGAAGAAGAAGCTGCCGTGGCGGGCGCGGCCGGGCTCGAAGAAGGCAAGCAAACTCGGATGCGCGTACTCGGCCATCCAGTCGGCGTTGCGCGCGCGCATGACATCGCGCGCGGCGGCATAGATGTTGAAGGTCGGGTCGATGACCAGGCCGAGCTCGAGCAGTTCGCCGATCACGGCCTCGTAGTGCGGGCTGCCCGGCTCGGCCGCCTGCGCCCAGAGCCGGCCGGCCTGCAGGAAGCGCTGCTGCTCGTCGAAGTAGTTGTAGTCGGCCGGGTAGTCCTGCACGGTGCGTCCCTCGAACAGGGCTTCGGGCAGGCCGTACCAGTGTTCCATGGTGGTCAGGCCCCAGCGCGCGGTGGTGAGCACGTTGACGCGCGCGACATCCAGCTGGGCGTGGTGGCAGGCGCTGCCCATGCCCTGCTTCTTCAGTTCATCGAAGGCGGCTTCGAGGATGTCGGGGCGGTAGCCGAAGCACTTCATGCCGGCGGCACCCTTCTTCTTCATCGCCCGCACCCACTCGCGCGCGTGCCCGGGCTTGAGCATCGGCCCGCTGCGCCCCATGCCGAAGAAGGCGTAGGGCACGATGCGCGGCGCGGCGATCGCGTTGGCCGCGCTGCGCCGGCTCTCGCTCACGCACCAGTCGATGCCGTTGCCGCAACCCGGATCGCGCACCGTGGTGATGCCATGTCCGAGCCAGAGCTTGTAGACATACTCGGCCGTCACGCCCTGCTCGTCGCCGCCAATGTGGCCGTGCAGGTCGATGAGGCCCGGCAGCACGGTGTGGCCGGCGAGGTCGATCTCGCGCCCGCCGTCGCGCAGCTGCGGCCGCCGGTCGGGATCGATCGGCAGGCCCGGGTTTCCCACCACCTTGACCTCGGCGATGCGCTCGCCCTCGATCACGATGTCGGCCGGCCCGAAGGCGGGCGCGCCGGTGCCGTTCACCACCGTGACCCCGCGCAGGATCAGCTGGTCGTAGGGACCGTCCCCCTCGCGCCGGTCCGGCGCCGGCGGGATGGCGGCGACAGCGGGCGTGCAGAGGAAGCCGAGCAGGAGAAGGAAGCGACGCATGCGGGCGGCCTGGAGCGAAAGCCCGCAGCTTACCGTCTGGGGGCGTCGCCGGTTCGTGCGTTCAGCGCCCCACCGCGGTGAAGGGCAGACGCGGCATGCCGCGCAGGCGCAGGCTGAACTCGACCCCCTCGCCGCCGGGCAGGTTGTGCGCCTCGGCTTCGCCCTGGTGCAGGCGCGCGACCAGGCGCACCACGGCCAGGCCAAAGCCCAGATGCAGGCCGGCCTCGGCGCTGCGCGGGCGCAGGCTGACCAGGCTCTCGAACAGGCGCGCCGCCGGTCCCGGCGGCAGCGTCGGACCGCTGTTGGCGAGACGCAGCAGGGCGCCGTCGGGACGCGCCTCCAGCGTGAGACGCAGCCAACCGTCCTCGGGACAGAAGCCGCGGGCGTTGTCGAACAGCTTGTCCAGCGCCTGGCTGATCAGGTCGGGCGCGCCGTGCAGGCGCAGCGGCTGCGGCGGCAGTAGCAGGTCCAGCCGGCGCGGCGCCAGCAGCGGCCGATAGGCTTCGGCGCTGGCGGCGAGCAGGGCGCGCAGGTCGAAGTCCTCGGCCTCGGTCGATGCCATCGCCCGCTCCAGCCGGCTGGCCTCGCTCAGTGCACGCACCAGCCGGTCGAGCCGTTCGGCGCCGCTGCGCGCGCGCTCGACATAGGTCGCCGCATCGGCGGACAGGCGCGACTGGTCGAGGTTGTCGAGCGAACTGCGCACGATCGCGATCGGGGTATTGAGCTCGTGCGAGAGCGTGCCGGCCAGGCCGCGCAGGTAGTCGGTCTGCTGGCCGACGGCCTCGACCAGGCGCGCGAAACTGCGGCTGAGGTCGCCGATCTCGTCGCGCGCGGAGGAGGCCGGAAAGCCGCGCACGCGGCCGTCGCGGTCGAGCGCCTGCTCGGCCGCGTCGCGCAGGCGGCGGATGCGCCAGCCCAGGCGGGTGGCGAAGGCGAACACCACGCCGCCGGCGCCGAGCAGGGCCAGCAGGGTGGTCCAGAGCAGGCCGGTGAGGGCGCGGTCGGCGAGCTGCAGGGCGGCATCGTTCTCGCGCTCCAGCACCAGCACGGCGCGTGTTTCGGCCCCGATCGCAACGGGAACGGCGGCGCTGAGCCACTGGCGCTGACCGAAGTCGTCGCGGCGCCAGGCCGTGGCGGGCACGCCCGAGAGCGCCTGCCAAAGCTCCGGCGCCTCGCTGCGCGCGCCATCCAGGCGGGCCGGATCGCGCACCTCGTCCTCCGCCATCAGCAGCCAGCGGTAGAGCAGTCGCCGCCAGGCCGGAACGCCAGCCACCGGCGCCGGCGCGTCCAGGTTCCCGGCCTCGGCCAGTCTCCAGCCTTCGGGCTCGAACAGGCGCAGGCGGGCGTGGGGCGGCGCGAGCGCGGTCAGCAGGTCGGCCAGCTCGGGGCGCGCCTCCACCAAGGGCAGCACCTGCGCGCCGAGCCGCGCGGTGTCGGCGCTGCGCAGGGAGCCACTCGCCGAAGCATCCTGCGCCGCCAGGCCGAGACGCTTGACCGGATAGCCCTGCGGCAGGGCCAGCTCGACCGCGTAGCCACCGTCCGTCTCCTGCCACCAGCCTTCCAGGCGCAGCGGCAGGGCATCGTCTCCCAGGCCAGCCTGGCGCAGCGGTCCGCTGGCGGCGTTGGCGAGGCGCAGGGCGATCAGCCCGTTCGGGCCGGACAGGCGCAGCTGCAGGTGATCGCGCGCAGGCGCGTTGGACCAGTGCGCTTCGGCCCGCTCCGGGCTCGCATCGTCGACCCGTGCGAACAGAAACAGACGCTCGCCGGCGCGGCCCAGCACGAAGGCCAGGCCGTCATCCCCGTCGGCGGCGAACGGCGTCCGACGCAGGGCGGTTCCGGCCAGTCCCCAGTCCGCCGCGTGCCCGTCCAGGTCCGGGGCAGCGGGCAAGGCGTGCACGAACAGCCCATCCTCGGGCAGCGCATCGGCGCGCTGCGCCACGCCGCGCGCCACCGCCTCGGCCGCGGCCAGCAGGGCCTGTTCCTGACCGCGGCGCAGCAGGGTCTCGAACTCGAGCACGAAGCGCCAGCCGGCCCAGGGCAGGGCCAGCAGGCTGAGCGAGACCAGCAGCAGTTGGGTGCGCAGGCGCATGGCCGCAGCATAGCCCGGCCGGATGGCGCAACGCGGGCGGCGCGCGGCGCGGTGCGTGGCATCATTCCCGCTCCCGACCGCCCCCCACACGCATGGATCCCGCCACCCACGTTCCCAGCCTGGACGACATCCGCGCCGCGGCCGCGCGCATCGCGCCGCTGGCGCAGGTCACGCCGGTGCTGCGCTCGTCCTCGCTCGACCGCATCGCCGGCTGCGAGCTGCACTTCAAGTGCGAGAACCTGCAGCGCGTCGGCGCCTTCAAGTTCCGCGGCGCGAGCAATGCGGTGTTCTCGCTCGACGCGGCAAGCGCCGCGCGCGGCGTGGTGACGCAGAGTTCGGGCAATCATGGCGCCGCGATCGCCCTGGCCTGCCGCCTGCGCGGAATTCCTGCCACCGTGGTGGTGCCGCGCTCGGCGCCGAAGATCAAGCTCGCCGCGATCGCCGACTTCGGCGCCCGCATCGTGCCCTGCGAGGTGGCCCAGGCCGACCGCGACCGCGTCACCGCGCAGGTGCTGGGCGAGACCGGCGGCAGCCTGGTGCACCCCTACAACGACGCCCGCGTGATCGCAGGACAGGCCACCGCAACGCTCGAACTGCTGCACGCGGTGCCGGGACTGGACGTGGTGATGGCGCCGGTGTCCGGCGGCGGGCTGATGTCCGGCACCGCGCTGGCGGCGCATTACCTGGACCCGCGCATCGAAGCCATCGGTGCCGAGCCGGAAGGCGCACGCGACGCCTTCGACGGACTGGCGCAGGGCGAGCGCGTCACCGGCCGCACGGCGGACACGATCTGCGACGGCCTGCGCGCCGAGCTTGGCCCGCTCACCTTCGCCATCCTGCGCCAGCGCCTGCGCGGGATCCTGCTGGCGAGCGATGCCGAGACCGTGGCGGCCATGCGCCTGATCTTCGAGCGCCTGAAGCTCGTGGTCGAGCCCTCCGCCGCGGTGCCGCTGGCAGCGGTGCTGCGCCATCCGCGGCGCTTCGCCGGCAGGCGCGTCGGCATCGTGCTCTCGGGCGGCAATGTAGACTTGGATGCCCTGCCCTGGTGATGCCCGCCCCATGCTGATCGACGGCCAGCGCGCGTCCGACCGCGCCATCGAAACCGTATTGCGCTACTACGCCGCCTTCAATCGCGGCGATGCCGAGGGCATGCTCGAACTGCTCACCGACGAGGTCGCGCACGACGCCAACCAGGGCGAACGCAGCGTCGGGATCGAGGCCTTCCGCGCCTTCCTCGCGCGGATGAACCGCTGCTACCGGGAACAGCTGCGCGAGATCATCGTGACCGCCACCCAGGATGGCTGCCGCGCCGCGGCCGAGTACGTGGTGCAGGGCGAGTACCTGGCCGACGACGAGGGCCTGCCGCCGGCGCGCGGGCAGCGTTACGAGCTGCCCGGCGGCGCCTTCTTCGAACTGCGCGACGGGCGCATCGCGCGGGTCACGAACTACTACAACCTCGCCGACTGGATCCGTCAGGTCGGCGGCTGAGTCTCCGTCCGGCTCAGCGACAGGCTTCGACGCTTTCGCGCCACACCACGGGTTCCCAGTAGGCGCCGCTGCGGATCTCGCTGCGACGATCCAGTTGGAACCGCGCGGCCAGCTGGTAAGTGGTATCGGCTTCCACGTCGATCTCAAGCGTCTTGTGCCGCTCGCGACTGCGGCGATCTCGCACCACCTGCTGGGCACCGCTGAAGCGGTCGGCGTCGATCGCCTCGGCCAGGGTCAGCACATGGCGTCCCGGCGCCAGCCGATGCACGGACGTATCGCTGTCGGCGATGGCGCGCCCGTCGATCGCGACCAGCACGACCGGGAAGAGCTGGCGACCCCGCGGGGCGCTGTCGAAGGTGCTGATCCGACCGCAGGCGCCGCGCGGGGCAAGCACGGACAAACGGTAGCCGGGGACTTCCGTCGCGCTGGCGACGCCCGCCAGGCTAAGTTCGCGCCCGCCGCGCACCAGGTCGATCTCGAAACGACCTTGGCTCGCGCCAACCGCGGCGCGAAAGGCCGCGACCGGGTCCGGCGCACCAGCGAGGACGACAGCGTTCAGCCGTAGCAGGCGGTCACCGACGCGGAGCCCGAGGCGCTCGGCATTACCGCCGGGGGTCAGCGCGACCACGGGTAGTCCGTCCTGCACCGAGGCCAGATCGACCACTGCACCCAGTTCATAGCGGATCTGTGGCGCCTGCTCGATTTCGACCGGCGAATCGGCCGCAGAGTCGAGAGCCCCCAGCTCATGCAGACGCACGAGGGTGGCTTCGATCTCCGCCGCCACGCGCGGATCGGGCGCCGCGGCGGCAAGCATCGGCGAGAGGGAAAGGGCCAGCACCATCCAAGTTCGCACCATGGCACGGTCTCCGCAATCAAAGTGGGACGAAGCGGGGAGAGGCGGCGACGCTCGGCAAGCGTGCCTGGGCCGCGGCTCGCGCCTCCCAGAGGGCGCGGCGTTCGTCGGCACGGTTGGCCTCCAGATAGACCAACTGCATGCGGCGATCAAGCGCGCGCACCTCCGCGAGGGCAACGGCGTCGACCGACGCCGATCCGCTACGCACCGAACGCAAGGCCTGCAGCGCGGGCTGGAGCGCCAAGGCGGCAACAAGGGCGGCCGCCGCGAACAGCGGCGGCAGGCGACGCCGCCGGGCGAGACGCCGCAGATGTGCGGCTTGGATGCGGTTCTCAAGCGCGGGATCGGGCGGCTGAAGCGGCAGCGCATCGAGGTAGCGCTGCAGGCGGGGGTCGCGTGTCTCGTTCATCGCTGCTCCTCGCTTTCGATCCAGGCCGCCAACCGGCTGCGGGTTCGCGCCAGCAGCGACTTCGACCAACTCTCGCTGCGACCAAAGGCGATCGCGATCTCACCGTGGGAATACCCTTCCATATCGTGCAGCACCAGCACGGTGCGCGCGTCGGGCGCAAGGCGCCGCAATAGGCCAAGCGCATCGAGCGGCCGGTCAGGCTGCGACTGCCGCGCCTCAAGCTGCTGCAGATCGAGATCGTCTTCGGGCCGTCGGCGCTGGGTCCGGATGCGGTCGATGGCGACGTTGGCGACTAGACGCTGTAGCCAGGCACCGAACGGCGCATCGCCGCGAAACCCGCCAATCCGTTCAAGCGCGCGCAGAAAAGCGTCCTGCACCACGTCCTCGGCCTGATCGGTCTGCCCGGTGATGCGAAGCGCCAGGGTATAGGCGCGGCGCGCATGCTGCCGGTACAGCGCCGCGAAGGCGCCGGGGTCGCCGGCACGTGCCGAGGTGATCAGCTCGGGCTGCGCGGCGGGGGGAGCATCAGGGGAGGGGCCCCAGTGAGCAATGGAGAATGACATGCTGATAAGGACGTACGGCAGGGCGCCAGCGTCGCAGCGGACACCCTGCGACCGACAGGGGTTCAGTCCGGGCTCAGCGTGCGGGGCACCGCACGAAGCTGACCGAGTCCGTCCCGGCGGCCTTCATGCGTGCTTCGTCCTCGTTTCGCAGGACCAGCCGCTCGCTGTCCAGCGAGAGGATCAGGAGGCGGTCCTCGATTGCGCCGGCACGCACGGTGAGACGCTCGCCCTCGTGTCGGTAGCTGCCCGAGCCGAGGGTCCGCCACTGGCCGTCCTGTATTACCAGGGCCTCGTGCTTGCCGTCGGCGGTGTAGGTGACGCGCGTCTGCGCGCAACTTGCCGAATCCACCGACCATTCGCCGATCAGGGCGTCCGCGCCCAGGGCCGGCATCGGCGCGAGCATCAGGGCAATCAGCGCTGCACGCATGGCAGTCTCCGTGACGGTGGGAACGTGGCGCAGCATACGCCGCCGCGGCTGAAGCGGTGGCGAGCGGCGGGCGGGAGGCCGCACCCTGTCAGACGTCGCCGTCGGCCAGCCAGCCCTCGCCGCTGCCGCGCTGGAACACGCGGTCCGAAGCCCACACCTCGCCGGCCGGGATCGTGGCCTGCCCGGCCAGGCGCGCGTAGAGCGGGCGGAAGTCGGGCCGCGTGGCCTCGAACAGCTGGTCGAAGCTGTCGATCACGAAGTAGGACTTCTGGAAGGTGTCGATGCGGTAGCGCGTGCGCATGATGCGCTCCAGATCGAAGCCGATCCGGTTCGGCGCGGCCGACTCCAGGCAGTGGATGCTCTCGCCCTTGGAGCTGACGATGCCGGCGCCGTAGATGCGAAGGCCCTCGGGCGTGTCGATCAGGCCGAACTCGACGGTGTACCAGTACAGCCGGGTCAGCGCGGCCAGCGCCTCGGGGCCGCAGCCGTGCGCCTTCACCCCGCCGCGGCCGTAGGCCGCCATGTAGTCGGCGAAGACCGGGTTCATCAGCAGTGGCACATGGCCGAAGAGGTCGTGGAACAGGTCCGGCTCGGCGATGTAGTCGAGCTGGTCCGGGCGCCGGATCCACCAGGTGACCGGAAAACGGCGCGCCGCGAGGTGCTCGAAGAAGGTCAGCTCGGGCAGCAGGCCCTCGACCCCGATCAGCTCCCAGCCGGTCGTTTCGCGCAGTACCGCGTTGAGCTCGTCGAACTTCGGGATCTGGTTCGCGCCCATGCCCATCGCGTCCTGCGCGTCGATGAACTCGCGGCAGGCCCGCCCCTTCAGGATCTCGCGCTGGCGCAGGAACAAGCTTTCCCAGACGCGGTGGTCGGTCGCGGTGTACGCGCCCCAGGGCTGCTCGACCACGGCCGTGGTGTAGACGGGCACGTAGCCCTTCTCGGTCATCTGGTGCTCGACGCGGCGGGCTTCCATGGCGGTGATCGGCTGGCGCGGTGGCGGGATACCGACAGCCTAACCCGGGCGCGCGCCGAGGGCTTGCATTGTTGCAGCGCAGCGCGATACTTGCGCATGAAAAGTGCTTGGTTTCGTTGTATTGCGCATGAATCCTGCAAGCTCACTGGACCGTATCGACAGCCAGATCCTCGCGATCCTGCAGCGCGAAGGCCGCATCAGCAATGCCGAGCTGGCCGAGCGCGTGCGCCTCTCGGCCTCGGCCTGCCTGCGCCGCATCCAGCGCCTGGAGGCCGATGGCTTCATCGCAGGCTACGGCGCGCGGCTCGATCCGCTGCGCCTGGGCCTTGGGCTGCAGGCCTTCGTGCGCCTTCAGCTGCGCCAGCACGATGCGGCCACGCTCGACCGCTTCGTGCAGCGCCTGCAGGACTGGGACGAGGTCAACGCCTGCCACGCCCTGACGGGCGACATGGACTACCTGCTGCACGTGATCGTGCGCGACCTCGACCACTTCTCGCACTTCCTGCTCGACCGCCTGCTGCGCAGCGGCGACGTCGACGACGTCAGCACCAGCTTCGTGCTGCGCACAGTCAAGCAGGCGCGCGGCCTGCCGATCGCGGGCGGCTGAACGCGGTCCGGCCTCAATCCTGGCGCGCGAAGCGCTGGCCGAAGAAGTTGCCCGCGTTCCAGCGCGGGCGCTCGGCCGCATCGGCGACGCGGAAGGCGATGCGCTGGTTGAGCAGGGCCAGGCGCGCCGCGCTCGCGTAGTGGATCGGCAGCGAGGCCTGGTCCGAGGGCTGGTGGTAATGCTCGCGCAGGAAGCCGTCGAGCACGGCACGGCCGTCGATGGCCGGATCGAGCGAATGCACGCCGCCGTCGAGGTAGACCGCCGGCACGCCGCGGCGCACGAAGGCGTACTGGTCGCTGCGGATGAACACGACCTCTTCCGGGAAGGGATCGGGCGAGAGGCGCATGCCGAGTTCGGCCACGCTGGCCTCGACCACGGCCTTGAGGCTGGAGTGCTCGATTCCGATCGGCACCACGTCGTCCTGCGGAAACAGGATCACCGGCATGTCCATGTTGAGGTTGGCCACCACCTCGCCGTCGAGGCCGGGATCGGCGGCGAAGCGCTCGGCGCCGAGCAGGCCGCGCTCTTCCGCGGTGAGCGCGACGAAGACCAGGCTGCGGCGCGGCCGGCGCGCCTGCAGCACCGCCTGCTGCGCGGCCTCGAGCAGGATCGCGCTGCCGAGGGCGTTGTCGAGCGCGCCGTTGTAGAGGCGGTCGCCCTCCACCGGCGCGCCGAAGCCGACGTGGTCGAGGTGCGCGGTCAGCACCACGTGCTCGGTCGCCAGGGCCGGATCGGCGCCGCGCAGGCGCGCAACCACGTTGCGGCTCTGCACCGGCTCGGTGTGGCTGCGGCTGGCCAGGCGCGCCGTGCCGGGCAGGTCGAAGGCGACCAGTTCGCCATCGCGCTGGCGCCGGAACACTTCCTCGGCCGACTGCGGCGCACCGGCGAACAGGCGTTCGGCGGCGGCCGCGCTGAGCGTGAGCGTGACCTGCAGCTCGGGGTGGGTGTCGAGCGGCTGCCCGTCGGCGCCGCGCAGGCGCATACCGGGCATCACCCAGTTGCGCGCGCCGCGCTCCCAGGGCGAGCGCTCTTCGCGCTCCGGATCGGACACGGAGATCGCGCCGACCGCGCCGCGCGCGACCAGGTTGGCGGCCTTCTCGCGCGCCGAGGCGTAGAACGCGCGCTGGTCGTTGGGAAAGCGCGCCGGCGCGCCGTTGAGGTAGACCGCGATCTTGCCGCGCACCTCGACGCCGGCGAAGTCGTCCACCCCGAACTCCGGTGCGACCACGGCCTGGCCGACGAAGACCAGCGGCGCGACGATCTCGGCGCGCGCGCGATGGAAGTCGATGCCCGGAACGAACTCGCGCTGGAAGGCGAAGGTTTCGATCGCGCCATCGCGCTCGATCTCGAACGCCGCGCCGTCGGGGATGCGCTGGCCGAGCAGGAGATCGACCGGCTGGTACCAGCCATCCTGCCCCGCGGGCTCCAGCCCCAGCGCCTGGAAGCGGCGCGCGAGGTAGTGCGCGGCGAGATCGAAGCCGCGCGTGCCGGCGGCGCGGCCCTCGAGCAGGTCATCGGCGAGGAAGGCGACATCGGCCTCGATCCGCGTGGCCCCGCCGGCGGGCGGGTCGGCGAGCGGCGTCGGTTCCGGCTCCGCGGGGGCGCAGGCGGCGAGGACGATCAGGGCGGGCAGCAGGCAACGTCGCATCGGCAGTGAGGAAACGGGTTGGCGCGGCGCGCGCCGGGCCCGGCACCGTAGCGGGTCCACGGGGTTCCCGCTGTGAAGGCCGCGTCGATCCGAGCGCCGGCTGCATGCGGCTCTGGCATCATCGAGCGCTTCCCACCGCTGGACGCCGCCATGGCCGATACCCCGCATCCGCCGGACACGCCGGTCGCCGACCTCGCCCCGGCCCTGGCTCGCCTGCGCGCGGCGCAGCGCGCCTGCATTCCCGACGCGCGCCAGCGGCTCGACGACCTTGCCCGCCTGCGCGCCGCCTTCAAGGCCCGCCTGCCGGCGCTGAATGCCGCGATGCAGGCCGACTTCGGCCAGCGCAGCCGGCATGAATGCGTGATCGCCGACGGCATGACCGTGCTGCACGAGATCGACTACCTGGCCCGTCACCTCAGGCGCTGGATGCGGCCGCAGCGGCGTAGCGTCGGCTATCTGTTCTGGCCCGGGCGGGCCGAGATCCGCTTCCAGCCGCTCGGCGTGGTCGGGGTGATCGCGCCCTGGAACTACCCAGTCAACCTGGCCCTGATCCCGCTCGCCACGGCGATCGCGGCCGGCAACCACGTGTACCTCAAGCCCTCCGAGATCACCTGGCGCACGTCGGCGGCGCTGGCCGAACTGTTGGCCGAGGTGTTTCCCGTCGACCGCGTGGCCGTCGCCCAGGGTGGACCGGACGTGGCCGCCGCCTTCTCCGCGCTGCCCTTCGACCACCTGCTGTTCACCGGCTCGACCGCCGTCGGGCGCAAGGTGATGGCTGCGGCGGCGGCCAACCTGACCCCGGTCACGCTGGAGCTGGGCGGCAAGTCGCCGGCCGTGGTCGGCGAGTCCTACCCACTGGACACCGTCGCGACTCGCCTCGCCAAGGGCAAGTGGTTGAATGCCGGACAGACCTGCATCGCACCGGACTACGTGCTAGTGCCGAAAGGGCGACGCGATGCGCTGGTCGAAGCCTTGCGCAGCGAAGTGCGTGCGCGCTACCCGGACCTGGCCGCCAATCCCGACTACACCAGTATCGTCAACCAGGCCCAGTACCGCCGCCTGCGCGGTTACCTGGACGAGGCATCGGCGCGCGGCGCCACCGTCCTGCCGCTGCTGGACATCGATCCCGACGAGGCCGAACGCCGTCGCCTGCTCCCGCCCACGCTGGTGCTGGATGCGCCCACCGACAGCGCGGTGATGCGCGAGGAGATCTTCGGCCCGGTCCTGCCGATCCTGGGCTACGGCAGCCTGGACGAAGCGATCGACTTCATCAACGCACGCGATCGGCCGCTGGCGCTGTACCAGTTCGAAGCCGACCGCGGCCGGATCGAACGGCTGCTGGCACGCTGCGTCGCCGGCGGCGTCACGGTGAACGATACCCTGATGCACAACGCGGTCTCGAACCTGCCCTTCGGCGGCGTCGGACACAGCGGCATGGGCCATTACCACGGCCGCGAAGGCTTCCTGACCTTCAGCAAGGCGATGCCCGTGTTCCACCAGGCCCGCATCGGCAGCTTCGACCTGTTCAAGCCACCCTATCGTGGCCTGGCCGACTGGCTGACACGCTTCCTGAGCCGCTGAAACGACGACGCCCCGGTTGCGGCCGGGGCGTCGTCCTGCTGCGGGGCGCCTGGAATCAGCGCGTTTTGCTGGCCTGCGCGTACATCGCCTCGGCCTGGCGCTTGAACCGTTCGATCTCGTCCTCGCTCAGCTCGCCGCTGCCGTTGACCAGGTTCAGGCGCACCGCGCCGTTGCGGTCCCAGCCGAGCCAGGACTTCACGCCTTCCGCCTAGCGCACGATCACGAAGGGCTTGCCGTTCTGGTAGGCGTACTGGAAGTTGGCGCCCGGCTTGCCTTCGCCGTAGTCGAAGATCTCGCGCGCCATGCGCAGCGAGCCGTCGGTGTCGATGAAGGCATCCCAGCCGACGACGACCTCGCCCTCGGTGCGATCGCCAGCCACGCGGCGCATGCCGCCGAGCGCGCCCTCGACGCGCTGGAACTCGCGCCGCAGCAGCTCGGCCGGCGGGATGCCGGCGCGCGGCACGGCGCCGCGCACGAGCTCGATGTCGAGGCTGTCGCCGGCACCCTGGGTCAGGACCGGGATCGGCTCGTTGGTGCCGTACAGGGCCAGGGTCTCGGCATTGAGGGTGGCCTCCAGCACGTAGATGCGATCCTGCTGGATCCAGGTCGGCTGGTAGCCGATGGCGTAGGCGTAAGGCAGCTGGCTGGGCGCCGGTTCTGTGCGCTCGGACACCACCGCCGGAACGGCTTCAGGATCGGTCACGTCGAGCAGCTTGAGGTTGAGGCTGAGGCCCGGCGGCAGCTGCTGCAGGCCCGAGACCTGCAGCTGGCCACGGATGGCCGGACCGGTGACCGGCGGTGGCCCGGCGGGCTGGGCGGCGGCCTGCTGGGCCTGCTGGCTGGCGGGACCCCCACCCTGGCCGCAGGCGGCGAGAGAAAGGGCCAGAGAAAGACCGAGGACGGCGGTCGCTCGCATGGACTGTGCTCCGGAGGCTGGTAGGCGGAACGCCGGCCCAACGGCCGGACGCAAGCGGGCAAGGATATCAGCGCTCGCGCCGGTAATTCAGCGCAGCGCGGTTCTCGGCGCCGGAATCGACCTCCACGTTCAGGTTCTCCGTCAGCAGGTAGCGCAGGCTGAGCACCTGGCCCGACCCGAACAGGGACACGCCGTAGCCCAGGTAAAGACGCGGCGACAGGTACTTGCCCAGGGTGAACGCCGACCCGCCCAGGGCCGCCGAATCGCTGACTCCGACCTCGTCCAGGCCCAGGCGCGCACCGATCCGCTCGCCGAGCAGGTTGCCGCCCGCGCCCAGGGCCAGGCTGGCGGCCGACAGGCGCGCGCCGTCCTCGCCGCTGGCCTGGCGCAACGGCCGGCCCAGCACCAGCCAGCTCAGGGTTTCGGCCTGGTCCATGGCGGGCTCGGACCAGAGCGAAAGCTCCGGTCGCACCGCGGTGCCGCGCACCTGCACGCCGACCGTGACCTCGCGCACGCTGCGCTGGGCGCGGATGTTGAGGCCCGGATTGTCGAGCGGGCTGGCGCTGTAGTTCAGGCCTCCGCGCACGATGCGGAGGCTCTGCCCGTAGCCGCGGTAGCTGCCGGTGACATCGAGCGTGCCCGAACCGCGCGCCGGGCTGCCAGGGCGCTCGCGCACCCGCAGCGCGCCGCGCAGACGACCGTCCAGGCCGAAGCCCTTCAGCCGCACGTCCTCGCCCATGGCGACCTCGATGTCGGCGCGCAACGGCAGCGCGTCGGCCCCGCCCTGACCGTGTTCGGGGTCGAGGATCTCGACATCGGGCGAAACTGCGGCGCTGGCCTCGATGCGCGACAGGTCGACCCGCGCCCAGGGTAGGTCGAGCCGGCCCGAGAGCCGCAGCTGCCCATCGACGAGGCTTGCTTCCATGGCCGGCGAGACCCGCGCCTTCACGTCCAGGGTATCGGCCACCTGCAGCTCGCTGCCCTCGATGCGCAGCTGCAGCGGGCGGGACGCGCCGGGCGTGGCATCGATATCGCCACGGATATCGACCTGTCCGGGTCCGCTGCGCAGGCTGGCGCTCAGGGCCAGGCGCCGGGCATCGACCGATTCGATCGCCAGGCGACCCTCGCGCAACGCCAGTCCCAGGGCCGGGACTTCCGCCGCGAACGCGCTGAGCTCGCCACGCAGCGCCAGCTGCGGCTGCGCGACCGTGCCACTGGCGACTGCCGCCACGTGGGCGCGGCCCGAGGTGGCCGCCAGCTGCGGCGAGAGCAGGGCCAGCCAGTCGAGTTCGCCCAGGCGCAGGTCGGCCTCGCCTTCCAGCACTGCATCCGCATCGAAGCTCGGCGCGGCCAGGCGCGCCTCCAGGCGGCCGTCGCTGCCGAGGCCCGCGGCGAGCGTGGCTTGCCAGCCGGTATCGGCCTCGATCGCGAGGCGCAGGTCGCGGTAACGGAAGGGCGCCGCGAGCGCGGCATCCTCCACGTTCAGGCCGCCCTCGAGCGAAACCAGCTCGGCCCGGCCCTGCCAGAGGCCGTCACTGCGCTGGAACGCGGCCGCACCGGCCACGCTGCCGTCCAGCCGCAGCGGCGCATCGAGCGCCTCGGCGAGGACCGATTCGAACAGGGCAAGCGGCAGCGCCTCCAGCTCCGCGCTCAGTTCGGCCGTCGCGCCGAACTGCGCCTGCAGGCAGAGGCGACCCGCGCCCTCGCTCCGAACGAAACACGCCATGTCCAGCGCCACCTGGCCATCCGGGGCAAGCCGCAGCGCGGTCGGTGCCTCCAGCTGCAGGCCGGGAAGATCGCCCCCGCCCAGGGCCAGTCGCTCGACCCGGCCGCGCCAGTCGGCGTCCCAGCCGCCCTCGGCCACCAGCGTGGCGCTGCGCGCGCCGCTGCGGGCATCCAGCTCGATCCGGTGCGCGTCCCGGCTACCCGTCAGCCCCAGGCTGCCCGATTCCAGCGCCACGCCAGCGATGCCAAGGTCGAGCCAGTCCATGCGCACCTGCGCCTCGGCCCCGGCCTGCGGCGGCAGATCCAGATCCGCCTCCAGCCGGCCGAGGGCGTAGTCGCCCCAGGCCAGGCCCCCGGCCTCGATCCGGCCCTGCACGCCGGGCGCCTGCGCCGGACCCTGCAGGCGCAGCCGGGCCGCGACCCGGCCTTCGGCATCGGGCCGCAGGTCGGACAGATGCAGTGGCGCCAGCGTCAGATCCAGGTCAAGCGTTTCGCCGACTCCGCCTTCGACCTCGATCCGGCTGGCGCCGATGCCGACGGCGGCCTGCAGCCGGCCCACGCTGGCCGGCTCCAGCGCCAGGCTGGCGCTGCCCGTCAGCGTCCGTCCACGCAGGTGTCCGCCCAGGCGCGGCAGCTGCAGGTCGAGCCGAAGGCCGGTCTGTTCGGAGGCGCCGCGGGCGACCAGCTCGGCCTCGACCGCGCCCGGCCAGTCGGCCAGGAAATCGCCCGGATCGAAGGACTCCAGCCGGCCGTTGAGGTCCCAGGCCAGGGCCGGCTCCCAGGCCAGTTCCCCGTCCAGCAGCAGCCGACCCGAGCCCGCCTCGGCGCGCGCCGTGGCGATCTGCAGCCGCTCGGCGTCGCCCGTGCCCTGCAGCACCAGATCGACCCTTCGCTCGCCGCGTCGCACTTCGCCCTCGGCATCCAGGGTCCAGGCCGCCAGATCGCCGACGAGGCGCGCCTGGCCTTGGCTCAGCGCGCTGTCGGCGCGATCGGGCTCGAGCCGCAGCCCATCCCAGCGCGCGCTGGCATCGAAGCGCAGCGGCGATTCCGCCCAGCCCACCTGCCCCGCCAGTTCGACCCGTCCCTGCGCCAGCTCCAGCACCAGCGGCTGCAGATCGAGCCGCTCCGCATCGAACTGGACGTGCGAAGGCGCTATCCCAAGGCGCCGACCCGCGCGCACCAGCTCGCCCTGCAGTTCGAAACGCCCGCTCGCGCCCTGCGCCTGCAGGCGTACGTCGAGCGGCTCGGCCGGATCGCCACCGGCGAGGTGCTGCGGATCGAGGCCTTCGGCCACGAGATCGAGCGTCAACCCGGGGGCGCCGAGCGGATCGGTCAGCTTCGCATCCAGCCTCAGGGGACCGGGCAGGCGTCCCGTTGCGCGCAGGCCGAGCGCATGGCGATCGCCGTCCGCAGCCAGCTCCAGCTGCAGCGGGTCGCTCTCGCCGACCTGGGCTCGGGCCCAGTCGCCGCGCAGGCGATGACGGTAGTCGCGCCGGGTGTCGAGCTGCAGGTCGAGCTGCAGTCGATCCGTCGCGGCCTCGACCCGCAGCCCGGACACGCTCAACACGGCGGCGTCGAGCTCGACGCCGCCCTGCGCGCGATCGATGCGCCAAGCGGGTCCGTCCGGACGCTGCAGGGTGACGTCGTTCGCCTCGAAGCCAGGCAGACGCAGGCCCATGGGAAGCTCCAGCACGGGCAGCTCGATCGGCGCCTCGCGCGCCGGCGCCGGTGGCGCGACCGGCTCCGGCAGCCGGACCGCGACGCCCTGCAGGCGCAGCTCGGCCAGCTCGATGCGCCGCTGCAGCAGCGCAGAGGGCTGCAGGCGCAGTGCGATCCGCGCGACCTCGACCTGCGTGCCGTTCTGCCGGAAACGCAATCCCTGCAGGTTTGCACCACCGGCCAGGGTTCCGCGCACCGCGTCGATACTCAGCGCGCCGTCCGGCAGCGCGGACGTAGCCCGCGCCAGCACGAAGGCCAGGCCGGACTCGCTGCGCAGCAGCCACTGCGTCGCAAGGACCGCGAGCAGGAACAGCAGGAGCAAGCCGCCGAGCAGGATCGGCAGCCAGCGCCGGCCGCGGCGGGGGATGGGCGTGGCGCTCACAGGTCGGGCCCGATGCCGAGGTGCAGGCGCAGGCCGCGGTCGGCCTCGTCCAGCCCGCGCGCCAGGTCCAGACGCACCGGCCCGACCGGGGAGCGCCAGCGCAGTCCCAGGCCCACGCCGGTGCGGGCCTGGAATCCGTCGTTGAAGGCATCGCCGGCGTCGACGAAGGCGGCCACGCCCCAGGTCGGGGTCAGGCGGCGCTCGAGCTCGACGCTTCCGACCGCCAGGTTGCGCCCGCCCACGACCCGGTCGAGCTGGCGCGGGCCGATCTCCTGGTAGCCGTAGCCGCGCACGCTGCGGTCGCCGCCGGCGAAGAAGCGCAGCGAGGGCGGCAGGCGCTCGAATTCGCCGCCGGCGGTGGTGTGGCCGAGCTGGGCGCGCAGCAGCAGGCGGTGGCGCTCGCCCAGGCTGCGCACCAGGCGGCCTTCCAGCAGCAGCTGGGCGAAATCGACGTCCGAGCCGAGCGCGCGCGCGCCCACGCGTAGTTCGGCCGAGACCAGGCTGCCGCGGGTGGGATAGAGCACGTCGTCGCTGACGCTGCGCGCGGCGCGCAGGGCGGGATAGACCAGGCGGGTGGCGCGACGGGCGCTGCGCGGCTCGCCGCTCAGCAGGAAGTCCTCGCGCGAAAGGTGCGTGGCGAGCGAGAGATCCCAGCCGCGCCAGGTCCCGCTGCGGCTCGCGACCAGTTCGGTGGTGCGGGTCGAGGCCGCGCGGGTGTCCTCCTCGCGCTGGTTGAGCCCCAGGCTGTACCAGCCCTGGGCCCAGGCGAAGGCCGGGATGCGGTACTGCGCCAACAGCGCGCGGCGGCGCTGGGCCCAGTCCAGGCGCGCATCGAACTTGTGGCCGCGGTCGTTGACCCAGCGCCGGCCGAAGCCGAGCTGCAGGCCCGCGCCGCTGTCGGTGCCGAAGCTCAGGCCGGCGCTGTACACGCTGCGCCGGCCCGGGCTCAGATTTACCGCGATCGGCACCCGCGCGTCCTCGGCCTCGTCCGGCTCGGGACGGACGTCGATCAGGCCGTAGTAGTCGAGTTCGGAGAGGCGCTGGTGCAGGGCCAGCAGTCCGGCCTGGGTGTAGGGCTCGCCTTCCGCGTAGGTCAGCGCCGCCCGGGCCAGGTGCGGACGCAGGTGATCGCCGCTGATGCGGGTCGGGCCGAAGCGGTAGCGCGGCCCGGTGTCGAGCGCGAGCGCGATGTCGGCGCGCCGCTGCGCGCGCTGCACCGCGACGCGCGCCTCGGTCTCGCGCGCGTCGAAGTAGCCGCGCTCGGCCAGCAGGCGCTGCAGGACCGACTTGGACGTCTCGTAGACGCGACTGTCGAACACCGCACCGGGCTGTGGCGCGAACGCCGCCAGGGCGGGACTCAGCGCTTCATCCTCGGCGCCCGCCCCGGCCAGGGAAAGCGAGAGGTCGCCTACCCGCACCGGCTCGCCGGGCTCGATCACGAGCACGAGCCGGCGCGGCGCGGTCGGCTCGCCCTCCAGCGTGCTCCGCACCGTGGGCGAGAACAGCCCGAACGCCTGCAGCGCCGCCACGGCTTCCGTCTCGGCCTGGCGCAGCAGGTAGGCGCGGCGCGCGGGCGAGAGCGCGGCGCGGCCGGCGTCGTCGAGCCGCGCCAGCGCCACGCGGGCACGCACGTTGGCGAGGCGCTCGCCCTCGATGCCGCGGATCTCCAGCGGCAGGCCAGCCGCCGGCTGCGCCCCCGCGGCACCGCTGAGCAGCGCGAACAGGAGCGGCGCGATACGCCGGCGGAGTCGTCCATGAGCAGGCATGCGGCCCGCAGCATAGCGGGCCGGCAGGCCGGGGCGGTGAAGTGCCGGTTAAGCGCGCCGCGGCGTCTGGCCGCGGCGGGTCGTCAGCTGGCCAGCACCGAGACGTCCGCCACCGCGAGGAAGCGGTCCGACAGGCGCTTGAGCAGGGCCAGGCGGTTGCGCCGCAGCTCGGCGTCCTCGGCCATCACCATCACCGCATCGAAGAAGGCGTCGACCGGTTCGCGCAGCCAGGCCAGGCGACGCAGCACGCCGACGTAGTCGCGCGCGGCCAGGGCGTGGTCGGTCTCGCGGATGGCGGCCTCGACCGATTCGGCCAGGGCCTTCTCCGCCGGCTCGGACAGGCGCGCGGCGTCGATGCGCTCGGGAATGGCCTCCTCGGCCTTGCGCAGGATGTTGCGGATGCGCTTGTTGGCCGCGGCCAGGGCCTCGGCTTCGGGCAGCTTGGCGAACTCGGCGATGGCGGTGAGGCGGGCGTCGAAGTCGAGCAGGGAGCCGACGCGCCGGCTGCTGCCGGGCTCGCCGTCGGCGCGCATGGCGCCCGCCACGGCCTCGAACTGCGGCCCCGGCACGCCGCGCTCGGCGTAGTAAGCGCGCAGGCGGTCGAGGATGAAGTCGACCAGCTCGCCGTCCAGATGATGGCCATGCACGTCGCCGGTCGCCGAAGGCACGCGCTCGCGCACGCGGTCGAGGGCATCGAGCAGGAGGGCCGACAGGTCGAGGTCCAGGCCGCCCTCGATCAAGGTGCGCGCCAGGCCCAGCGCGTTGCGGCGCAGGCCGAAGGGGTCCTTGTTTCCAGTGGGCTTGAGCCCCGCCGCGAATCCACCGGCTAGGGTGTCGACGCGCTCGGCCACGGCCAGCACGCGGCCCAGGGGCGACGGCGCGATGGCATCGCCCGCGAAGCGCGGCATGTAGGCCTCGTCGATCGCCGCGGCCACCTCCGCCGCTTCACCGCCGGCGGCGGCGTAGTAGCGCCCGGCGATGCCCTGCAGCTCGGGGAACTCGTTCACCAGGCGCGACTGCAGGTCGGCCTTGGCCAGCTCGGCCGCGCGCCGCGCCAGCGTCGCGTCCACGCCGACCGTGTTCGCGACGGACTCGGCCAGGGCCGCGACGCGCGCCACCTTGTCGGCCACGCTGCCCAGCTTCTGCTGGTAGGTGACGCCCGCCAGGCCCGCGTTCATCGCCGCCAGGCCCTGCTTGAGGTCCTCGTCGAAGAAGAACTGGGCATCGGCGAAGCGCGGGCGGATGACGCGCTCGTAGCCCTTGCGCACCTCGGCCTCGTCGCCCGATTCGATGTTGGCGATGCCGATGAAGTGGCGGGTGAGACGGCCCTCGGCGTCCAGCACCGGGAAGAACTTCTGGTTCGCCTCCATGGTGCCGATCAGGGCCTCCTGCGGCACGCGCAGGAAGCTCTCCTCGAAGGCGCAGGCAACCGCCTTGGGCCATTCGACCAGGCAGTTGACCTGTTCGAGGTTGTCCTCGGTGATGCGCGCCGTGCCGCCCAGGGCGCGCGCGGCGGCCTCGACCTCGCTGCGCACGCGGGCGCGACGCTCGTCCGGATCGACCAGCACGTGCGCGGCGCGCAGGGCGTCGATGTAGTCCTGCGGGCGGCTGATCCAGACCGGCTTGGCGTGGTGGAAGCGGTGGCCGCGGCTCATCAGGTCGGCCTTGGCGCCGAACAGGGTGGCATCGACCACCTTCTCGCCGTGCAGCAGCAGCAGCCAGTGCAGCGGGCGGGCGAAGGCGTGGGCATGGTCGCCCCAGCGCATCGGCTTGGGAATCGGCATGGCGGCCACGGCATCCATCAGGATCGCCGGCAGCAGCTCGGCCGTGCTCGCGCCGGGCTTGACCGCTCGGTGCACGAAGCGCGCGCCCTTGGCGTCGCTGGTCTTTTCCAGCGCCGTCCAGTCGACCCCGTTCTTCTGCGCGAAGCCGAGCAGGGCGGGCGTGGGCTGTCCTTCGGCATTCAGCGCAATGGTGAGGTAGGGACCCAGCACTTCGCTGCGCTGCTCGGGCTGGGCCAGATCGACCGCCTCGACCAGCACCGCCAGCCGGCGCGGGCTGTAGAGGCAGCGCGCCGGGCCGTGCGCCACGCCGCGCTTGGCCAGGCCAGCGGCAACGCCATCGGCGAAGCAGCGCGCCAGCTCGGGCAGGGCCTTGACCGGCAGCTCTTCGGTGCCGAGTTCGATCAGGAGGGGTTTGGATTCGGACACGTTGTTGGCTCTTGGTATGGGCCCTTCGGGCCAGCGATTCCGTTCGTGGTGAGGAGGATGGATCGAGACCGGAGGTCGAGGCCATCCGTCTCGAACCACCATCAACGGTCCTTCGGGACGCCGGGCCTCGACCTGCGGTCTCGATCCCGGCTCCTCAGGACGAACGGTGGAGAATGTTCTGGTCGCGATTCCTGGGTCTATGGAACGGGCATCAGGCAGCCGCCTGCTGGCGCAGACCCGGAAAACCCAGCTTCTCGCGCTGGGCGTGGTAGCTCTCGGCCACGCTGCGGGCCAGGTTGCGCACGCGCAGGATGTAGCGCTGGCGTTCGGTCACCGAGATCGCGCGGCGGGCGTCGAGCAGGTTGAAGCTGTGGCTGGCCTTGCAGACCTGGTCGTAGGCCGGCAGCGGCAGGCCGAGCTCGACCAGCTTCAGGGCCTCGGCCTCGCAGGCGTCGAAGCGGTGGAACAGCTCGTCGACATTGGCGTGTTCGAAGTTGTAGGCGCTCTGCTCGCGCTCGTTCTGCAGGAACACGTCGCCGTAGGTGACCGGGCCCTGCGGGCCGACGGTCCAGATCAGGTCGTAGACGTTGTCGCAGTTCTGCAGGTACATGCAGAGCCGCTCGAGGCCGTAGGTGATCTCGCCGGTCACCGGGCGGCACTCGATGCCGCCGGCCTGCTGGAAATAGGTGAACTGGGTGACCTCCATGCCGTTCAGCCACACCTCCCAGCCCAGGCCCCAGGCGCCGAGCGTGGGCGATTCCCAGTTGTCCTCGACCAGGCGAAGGTCGTGCACCAGCGGGTCGATGCCGAGCGCCTTGAGCGAGTCGAAGTACAGCTCGACGATGTTGTCGGGGTTGGGCTTCATCACCACCTGGTACTGGTAGTAATGCTGCAGGCGGTTGGGGTTCTCGCCGTAGCGGCCGTCGGTGGGGCGGCGCGAAGGCTGCACGTAGGCCGCGTTCCAGGGCTCGGGGCCGAGCGCGCGCAGAAAGGTGGCCGGATGGAAGGTGCCGGCGCCGACTTCGAGGTCGAGCGGCTGGATCAGCACGCAGCCTTGCCTGGCCCAGTAGGCGTTCAGGGTCTGGATCAGTTCCTGGAAGGTGGGGGCGGCCATGCGGCGCATTCCGTGTCGACAAGCCGGCTAGTATAGCCGCGCCCCGAAATGCCACCTTGGCCCCGTCATGCGCCCCTTCCTGATCCTGGAAACCGGTCGACCGCTGCCGTCGCTCAAGCGCCACGGCAGCTTCCCGCACTGGATCCGCGTCGCCGCGGGATTGCCGCGCGATGCCGCGGTGGTCTGTCGCGTCGCCGATGGCGAAGACCTGGCGCGGCGCGAAGGCTATGCCGGCGTGCTCATCACCGGTTCGGGCGCGATGGTGACCGAGCGCCTCGACTGGAGCGAGCGCAGCGCCGACTGGCTGCGCGATGCGGTGGCGGCGGGAATGCCCGCCTTCGGCATCTGCTACGGCCATCAGCTGCTGGCGCACGCCCTCGGCGGCGAGGTGGGCGACAACCCGGCCGGGCGCGAGATGGGCACGGTCGAGGTCGAGCGCCACGCGCCGGCGCAGGACGATGCACTCTTCGGCCACCTGCCGGCACGCTTCCGGGCCCAGGCCACGCACCTGCAGACCGTGCTGCGCCCACCGTCGCAAGCCGTGGTGCTGGCGAGTTCGGCGCAGGATCGCTGCCAGGCCCTGCGCCTGGGCGAGCGCGCCTGGAGCGTGCAGTTCCACCCGGAGTTCTCCGCCGCGCACATGCGCGGCTACGTGCAGGCCCGGGCCGAGGCCTTGCGCGGCGAAGGGCGTTGCCCGCGCGGCACGGCGGCGGCGGTGGCGGCGACGCCCGCGGCACGCGGATTGCTGCGCCGCTTCGTGCGGCTGGCGGGCAGCCATCGCGCCTGAGCGCAGCGCACCCGCGTGCCACCCGTGCCGGGGGTTATCCTGCATCGCCCCCACCCGTCCAAGGCCTCATGCGACACCGTACCGTTCCCGCCGCGCGCGGCATCGAGTGGATCCAGTCCGCCGCCCGCCTGCTGCTGCAGAATCCGGCCCCCTTCGCGCTGATGGGCCTGCTGCTGGCCATGGTCGGCTTCGTGCCCCTGTTGGGCGGCCTCGCCCTGCTGGTGTTCGGGCCGGCGCTGCACGGCGGCCTGGTCCACGCTGCCGCGCGCCAGCAGCGCGGCGAGCCGGCCGAGCCCGGCGACCTGTTCGAAGCCTTTCGCCGCCCGGGCCGGCTCGGCCCGATGCTCCTGTTGTGCCTGCCCAATGTCGCCCTGCTGGCGGTGCTGGTTGCGCTGGGCGTCATGGCGCTGTTCGCGTTCGGCCTCGCCGCGCTCGTGACGACGGCGGCCGAGCGCGGCGAGATGGTCTCGACCGAGGCCCTGCTCGGCGCGCTCGGTGGCGGAGGACTGCTGCTGTTCGCCCTGGTGCTGATCCCGCTCGCGCTGCTGGTCGGGGCGCTCCTGTTCTTCGCCGTGCCGGCGGTCATGCTGCGCGGCGCCGAACCCTTCGCGGCGATGCGCGCCAGCCTCGCCGCCTGCCTGTCGAGCCCCGGCGCGTTCCTGCTCGCCATCCTGGGCATCGGGCTGCTGCGCCTGCTGCTGATGCTGCTGCTGGGCAGTCTGTCGCCCGCGCTCGCAGCGCTGGCGATCGGCGTGGTGGTGGAACCACTGCTGGCGGTGACCGGTTACCTCGCCTTCCGCGAGGTGTTCGATGACGCGGATGCGCCCACGGCCGGCGCCGGGCCCGGCGTCATGAGCGCCGAGCTGTAGCCGCGCCTCAGCCGGCTTCGGACGGGCGCGGCCGCACCAGACCGCGGGCGGCGACGATGCCGATCTCGTACAGGACGCACATCGGAATCGCCAGCAGCAGCTGCGAGACCACGTCCGGCGGCGTGACGATGGCCGCGATCACGAAGGCCGCGACGATCACATAGCCGCGCGCCTCCTTGAGCTGCGCGGGCGTGACCCAGCCGAGCGCGACCAGGATCACCACCGCCACCGGAACCTCGAAGCAGACACCGAAGGCGAGGACCAGCACCAGCACGAAATCGAGGTAGCGGCTGATGTCGGTCATCATCGCCACGCCTTCGGGCACGACACCGGTGAGGAAGCCGAACACCAGCGGCATCACCAGGTAGTAGGCGAAGGCGCAGCCGGCATAGAACAGCAGCGTGGCCGAGACCAGCAGCGGCCGCGCCAGGCGCTGCTCGTGCCGGTACAGGCCCGGCGCCACGAAGGCCCAGAGCTGGTAGAGCACGTAGGGCACCGCCGCGATCAGGGCCACGAAGAAGGCCAGCTTGAGCGGCGCGAAGAACGGCGAGGCCACCTCGATCGCGACCATCTGCGCGCCCTCGGGCAGGCGCTCGATCAGCGGCTGGGCCAGCAGCGCGTAGAGCCGGTTGGCGAAGGGCAGCAGGATCAGGAACAGCAGCAGCACCGCCGCCACGGCGCGCAGCAGGCGCGCGCGCAGCTCGACCAGGTGCGAGACCAGGCTCTGCTCCTGGTCTTCGTCGGCGGAACGGCTCATGCCTTGGGTCCGCTGGACGGGTCGGACAGGGCCTTGCCGGCCTCGGTGGCGCTACGCACGACCTCGTCCGAGACGCCACGCAGGCCGCCGTCGATACCCGAGCGCAGCTCGCGGCCGGCATCCGCCGCCTCCTTCAGGCTGCGCTTGATCTCATCCGCCGCCAGCTCACGTTCGATGTCGGACTTGACCGAGCTCCAGCTGCTGCGCGCCTTGCGCAGCAGGGCGCCCGCGGTGCGCGCGGCCTTGGGCAGGCGCTCGGGCCCCAGCACCACCAGGGCCACGACCGCGATCACGGCCAGTTCCGGGAAACTGAGGCCGAACATGGGCTGCGGCGCGCCGTGCTACTCGACCTTGCTGCCCTGCTTTTCGCCCGGCGATGCGCCGGCGTCGGCCTTGTCCGCATCGAGCTGCTTGGCCGGCTCGTCCTCGTTCAGGCCCTTGCGGAAGCCCTTGATCGCCGAACCGAGGTCGGAGCCGACGTTGCGCAGGCGCTTGGTGCCGAACACCAGCACGACCACGACCAGCACGATCAACCAGTGCCAGATGCTGAAACTGCCCATGGGAAACCTCGAC
>JANJTY010000512.1 GCA_024710865.1 Lysobacteraceae bacterium
ACGTCCGCCGCGCCCACGCCCGCCTACCGCTGGCTGGCCCTGGTCTTCGCCAGCCTGGCGATGTTCGGCAACTACTACGTCTACGACGCGCTCAATCCGGTCGTGGACCTGCTGCGCACGCAGGAAGGCTTCACCTACGAACAGATCGGCCTGCTGTCGACGGCGTACAACGTCGCGGCGCTGCTGATGCTGCTGGTAGGCGGCTACGTGGTGGATCGCTTCGGCGCCCGTCGCGCGATCGTCGTGTTCGCGGCCATTTGCGTGGTCGCTGCCGCGGTCTCGGCCTCGGCCACCGGCTTCGCCAGCCTCGCCAGCGGCCGCTTCCTGCTGGGCATGGGCGCCGAGCCTCTGATCGTCGCAGTCACCGCGGTGCTGGCGAAGTGGTTCAAGGGCAAGGAGCTGAGCTTCGCCTTCGGCCTGAACCTGTCCATCTCGCGCCTGGGCTCGGCCTCGACCGACTGGTCCACGTCCTTCGCCGAGCCGCTGTATTCGAACTGGCACGACCCGCTGTGGCTGGCCACCGGCGTGATGTCGGCGGGCCTGGGCGCGGCGGTGCTGTACTTCATGCTCGAGCGCCGCGCCGAGGGCCGCTTCGACATGGGCCGGGTCGGCGCCACCGACAAGCTCGAGCTGCGCCAGCTGTACCGCTTCAGCCCTTCGTACTGGTACATCGTCGCGCTGTGCGTGGTGTTCTACTCGACGGTGTTCCCGTTCCGCAGCTTCGCCATCGATTACTTCCAGCAGGCGCATGCCATGGACCGGCAGACCGCCGGCCTGCTCAGCAGCATGCTGCCGGTGGCCGCGATCATCCTCACGCCGCTGTTTGGCCTGTGGGTGGACCGGGTGGGGCGGCGCTCGCTGTTCATGGCGGTGGGCTCGCTGGTGATGCTGCCGCTGTTCCTGGCCGTGACCTACCTGCCGGCGGGGCCGATGGTGCAGCTGCTGCCCTTCGTTTGGGGCCCCGAGGTGCCGCTGACGCTGCTGCTGGTCATCGTCGCGCTGGGCGGCGTGTTCTCGCTGATCCCGGCGGTGATGTGGCCCAGCGTCGCCTACATCGTCGAGGAGCGACGGCTGGGCTCGGCCTACGCGTTGATGACCGTGTGCCAGCAGCTGGGCTGGGCGGCGGTGCCGTTCGTGGTCGGCACGCTCAACGACATGGGCCAGGCCGGCCCGGAGAACCCAGCGGGCTATGCCGGCGGCATGTGGTTCTACACCGCGCTGTCCTCGCTCGGCCTGTTCTTCGCCTGGCGGTTGTGGGTCGCCGAGCGCGGCCCCGGCGCGCACGGACTTGAGACCATCACGGTCAAGGCCCAGGCCTGAACCTCGGGCGGCCCGCGCCGGCTCAGGCTGGGCGGGTCGCCAACTCCAGTTCTTCCATGCGCGTGAGCAGGCGGTCGAGCGCCCCGCGCTCCTCGGGCCCGAGGCCCTCCAGCAGACGGGCCTGGTAGGCCAGGGCGAGCGGGGCCACCTCGCGGTAGATCGACTCCCCGGCCGGGCTCAGGTGCAGCACCGAGCGCCGGCGGTCGTCGCCGCTGGTGTCGCGGGCGATGCGGCCGGCGTGCACCAGCGACGCGATGGCGCGGCTGACCGCCACCTTGTCCATCGCGGTGCGCTCGGCCACCTCCCGCGCCGAGATCCCCGGATGCCGCCCCAGCACCGCCAGCACGCGCCATTCGGTGATGGCCAGGCCGAAGCGGTCGGCGTACAGGCGCGCGATGTCCTGGCTGATGCGGTTGGAGAGCACCGACAGGCGGTAGGGCAGGAAATGCTCGAGGTCCAGCAGGTCGGGATCGGCCATGCGGCGGCGAATCTTGCAAATGGTTTCAGATGAAACTATAACGTCGGCCTGACCCGCGCAAGCCCGGAGGACCGCCATGAGCGCCCAGCCCCAGACCATCGCCCCCAACCTTGGCATGAAGCCGACCACCTTCGAGAACCCGATGGGCATCAACGGGTTCGAGTTCGTCGAGTACGCCGCGCCCAAAGG
Organism: Lysobacteraceae bacterium; assembly: GCA_024710865.1. Classification (GTDB taxonomy): domain Bacteria; phylum Pseudomonadota; class Gammaproteobacteria; order Xanthomonadales; family Xanthomonadaceae; genus JANJTY01. Next base: position 1,988 of record JANJTY010000512.1, read on the forward strand.
CTCGGGCGTGGACCTGCACGAGCTGTTCCGCCGCATGGGCTTTACCGCCGTGCTGCGCCACCGCACGCGCCCGATCACCGTCTACCGCCAGGGCGGGGTGAACTTCCTCGTCAACGAAGACCCGGACAGCTTCGCCGCCGACTTCGCCGCCCAGCACGGACCGTGTGCGTCGGGCTTCGCGATCCGTTTCGACCAGCCGGTGGACGAGGTCTTCGAACGGGTGCTGGAGAACGGCGGTGAGGCGATTTCGCACAGGCCCGAGTCGCGCGCGGTGAAGGTCCCTGTGGTCAAGGGCATCGGCGACTGCATGCTGTACCTGGTGCCGAGCGAGGGCGATGCCTATGCCGCCGAGTTCGAGCCCATTCCCGGCGTAGCGCAGAACCCGCGCGGTTTCGGCCTGACCTTCATCGACCACCTCACCCACAACCTCTACTTCGGCAACATGGAGAAGTGGTCGGACTACTACGAGCGCCTGTTCAACTTCCGCGAGATCCGCTACTTCGACATCAAGGGCGTCAAGACCGGCCTGGTGTCCAAGGCCATGACCGCGCCGGACGGCATCGTGCGCATTCCGCTGAACGAATCCTCGGACCCGAAGAGCCAGATCAACGAATACCTGGACCAGTACAAGGGCGAAGGCATCCAGCACATCGCCTGCTTCACCGACGACATCTATGCCTCGGTCGAGGCCATGCGCGCGCAGGGGATCGAGTTCCTCAACACGCCGGACACCTACTTCGAGATCATCGACGAGCGCATCCCGAACCACGGCGAGGACGTTGCGCGCCTGGCGAAGAACCGCATCCTGATCGACGCCGATCCCGAGACCAAGCAGCGCAAGCTGCTGCAGATCTTCACCCAGAACGCGATCGGCCCGATCTTCTTCGAGATCATCCAGCGCAAGGGCAACGAAGGCTTCGGCGAGGGCAACTTCCAGGCCTTGTTCGAGAGCATCGAGCGGGACCAGATGAAGCGTGGGGTGCTTTGAGGCGGTGAGCAGGCAGCAGGGAGCAGGGGGG
>JANJTY010000522.1 GCA_024710865.1 Lysobacteraceae bacterium
GCTCGGGCGGCAGGGTGTTGGGCAGCAGTACGGGGTCCCTCACGAACTCGGGCAGGGGGCCGGGATCGAGGCGGAGGACACGAGAATGCACGGGGCGGCCCAGCCCCCGCGTGATGAAGTCCCGATCGAGGCGCATCAGCAGGATGCGGTCCTGCGCGTCCGGCTGCCAGGCCTCTTCGCCCAGGCGCAGGCCCTGGCCGGGCCAGGGCACGAGCGTGCCCGAGAGCGCCAAGGATTCGGGCAGCGCGGTGGGCGGCGGCAGGGTGCGGCCCTCGCCCCAGGGCCGCCAGCCCAGTTCGACCAGGATCAGCGGCGGTCCGCAGCAGGCCTCGAAGGCGCGGTAGTAGCGCAACCCGACGCGGCCCTCGCGTTGCTGGTTGTCGAGCAGCAGGAGCGGGCCGACGAAGCGACCGTTCGCCTCGATGCGTTGCGGCAGGGTGGAATCCGAGGCCAGCGCCTCGGCTGCGGCGACCGGCGCTGCCGTTTGCGCCGCTTCCCAGGCCTGCAGCAGCCGGGCCTTGTCCGCACCGCGCTGCCACTGCCACAGGCCGAGGGCGACGAAGCCGCTGGCCAGAAGCAGCCCGGCGAGCGCCAGCAGGTGACGGGTCTTCATCGCGTCGCCGTCACCGCGGCGCCGGGAAGCTGGGATAATCCCACGCTGCTCCCTCGCCCTGCGCTCAAGCCCATGCTGGTCAAGCTGCTCATCGCTGCGTTCGTGATCCTGATCCTGTACAACCTGGGCGCCAGCCTGTTCTACATGCTGAGCGATCGCGGCCGCAGCAACCGCACCGTGAACGCGCTGACCTGGCGCATCGGGCTGTCGGTCGCGCTGATCCTGCTGGTGATCCTCGGCATCGCCACCGGCGTCATCCAGCCGCACGGCGTAACGCGCTGAAGCCGGCTTCCCGCTCGTCCCATGTGCGAAGCCCCGGTCGGTGCCGGGGCTTCGCGGGATGCTCCGGTTTTGACCGCGGCCTCAGACCACGTAGACGAACAGGAACAGGCCGAGCCAGACCACGTCGACGAAGTGCCAGTACCAGGCCACGGCCTCGAAGCCGAAGTGGTTGTCCTTGTCGAAGTGGCCCTTGGCGCAGCGGAACCAGATCACCGTCAGCATGATCGCGCCGAGGGTGACGTGCATGCCGTGGAAGCCGGTCAGCATGAAGAAGGTCGAGCCGTAGATGCCGCTGCCAAGGGTCAGGTTGAGATCCTGGTAGGCATGCATGTACTCGTAGACCTGGAAATACAGGAAGACCACGCCCAGCAGCACCGTCGCGGCGAGCCAGACCAGCAGCTGGCTGCGGTTGCCTGCGCGCAGCGCATGGTGGGCGATGGTGATGGTCACACCCGAGGCCAGCAGGAGCAGGGTGTTGAGCAGCGGAATGCCCCAGGCGCCGATGGTCTGGAAGGAACCGCCGATCTCGCCCGGGCCGTTGGTCGGCCAGGCCGGATCGAAGCCGCTCCACAGCAGGGCGTGGGTCATGGCGCCATCGCCGTCGCCGCCGAGCCAGGGAACCGAGAAGTAGCGGGCGTAGAACAGCGCGCCGAAGAAGGCGGCGAAGAACATCACCTCCGAGAAGATGAACCAGATCATCCCCATGCGGAAGGACACGTCGACCTGCTTGTTGTACATCCCGGCGACGGACTCGCGGATGACGCTGCCGAACCAGCCGAACAGCATGACCAGCAGTACGGCGATACCGGCGTACATCAGGCCCTGGCCCCAGCCGGCGCCGTTCATCCAGGTGGCGGCGCCGAGCACGGTGGTGAACAGGCCGACCGAGCCGACCATGGGCCAGTAACTGCCGTGCGGCACGTAATAGACGTTGGGATCGTGGGTGTGGGCCTGGGCCATGGTTGCGGAGTCCCCGTAGCGAAAGGTCAGGGCGCCCCGTGCGCGCCGGCCTGGGTGCCGGCCACGCGCTGGGTCGCGATGTCGTTATTGTAGAAGGTGTAGGACAGCGTCACGGTATGGACGTCGTCCGGCAGGGCCGGATCGATCACGAAGCGCACCGGCATGCTGCGCTCCTCGCCCGGGTTGAGCAGCTGCTCGGTGAAGCAGAAGCATTCGGTCTTGTTGAAGTAGGCCGAAGCCGTGCTGGGCGCGACGCTGGGCACCGCCTGTCCCACCACCGGGCCGTCGGATGTGTTGCGGGCAAGGTAGGTGGCCTCGTAGACCTCGCCGGGCCGCACCTGCAGGGTGAGCTGGCTGGGCTGGAAGCTCCAGGGCAGCTTGGAGTTCACCGTGCCGTCGAACTCGACCGTGACCAGGCGATCCGGATCGACCGTCAGCCCCGCCAGGCGCTCGCCGCCGGCGGGGGAGTTCTCCAGCTTGATGCCGAAGATCTTCTCGCAGGCGATGTAGTAGAGCGGCGGCAGCACGAAGAAGCCGAAACCAAACGCGCCCAGTGCAACCGCGAGCGCGGTGCGAAGGACCTTGAGGTTCTGCTGGCGGGAAGTGGTCATGCTCAGCGCCCGATGATGCCGGAGGCGAGGAAGGCGAGGTAGATCAGCAGGGCCACGCCGCCGACCACGGCCACGGTGCGGCGCACGGCCCGGCGCTGGGCCTGGTCACGCGTGCTGGGATCGGTTGCGGTCATGGCGGGCTTCGGTCAGGCGCGGGTGGGGCCGGGCCCCACCCGCGCGGCAGGGCGTCAGGTCAGTTCGAGATGTCGCCGTGCGCCAGATCCTGGTCGCGGATCTGCGGCGGGGTGCTGAAGGTGTGATGGGGGGCCGGGCTGGGCACGGTCCACTCCAGGCCCTTCGCGCCGTCCCACGAGCGCGCTTCGGCACGCGCGCCCTTCTCCAGCATGCAGCACTTGATCAGGATCCAGACGAACAGGAGCTGCGAGAGTCCGAATCCGAAGCCGCCGATCGAGGACCACAGATTGAAGTCGGCGAAGGCCACGTTGTAGTCCGGAATGCGGCGCGGCATGCCGGCGAGGCCGAGGAAGTGCTGCGGGAAGAACAGCAGGTTGACGAAGATG
>JANJTY010000532.1 GCA_024710865.1 Lysobacteraceae bacterium
CTGGCGCAGGCGCACGGCACCGCGCACCTGCCCTTCCTGCTCGAACCGATCGCGACCGAGCGCGAGGCCTTCCTGGACGACAGCCTGCACCCCACCGCCGAAGCCCAGCCGCGCCTGCTCGAGCACGTCTGGCCGGCGCTCGGGCCCCTGCTGGACGCACCGTCGGCGCTGGAGGCGACCGGAGTCAGCAACTAAGCTGTGCGGCGGTCCGGTCGCGTCGGCCGCGCCGTCCCACCGAAACCAGGGGAGAACCGAATGCACCATACCGCCATCGCTCTGGCACTCGCGCTTTCCGCGGGCGCATCGGCCCAGGCCGGTACCCTTCCACCCATCGTCACCCTCACCGACGGCGGCATCCTGCTCGAGTTCGAGGTCGGCCAGCCCCTGGGGGCTGCGGCACAGCCCGCCGGGGTCGCTGTCTGCGGTGGGAAACAGCCGCCCGAGTCTGCCGGCCGCCGCGCCACGCGCGGACAGGTGCCGACCGGACTGCGCCTGACCAAGTTCTGCACCGGCAGCGTCGACCACCTGTTCGAGCACCTGTTCTACCTGCGCACCAGCGCCGAGCCGAGCGAGGTGGTCTGGCCCGAGCCGAACTCGGTCAGCGCGAACGGCAACACCGCAACGTTCACCTGGCAGCAGTTCCAGACCCGTTCGTTCGACGCCGAGCTGAGCGTGACCGTCACCGACACCAGCGGCGGCGCCGGTACCGCGGGAACCGCCAGCTTCACCTTCACCACCTTCGCGCCGTTCAGGGCGGCGGATGGCGTGGCCATGCTGCACGGCTTTCCCTACTTTGATCTCTGCCTCGACGATGGGTGCGAGGCGATGAGCGCGGAGCTGATCGCGCCGAACAACGAGATCCGCATCAGCACCGGGCTTGCCGATACGGAGATCGTCATCCGCCAGAGCGGCAACGCCAGCTATGCCGTCGCAGAGTGGAGAGACGTGTTGGATCGACTGCAGGATGGCCTCGCCGACACCTTTGCCAACACCGGCCTGCCGTACGGCCCCGGCGATTTCACCGGCGCCTTCGAGATCGCATTCCCGGCCCCCGCGGTCACGCGCAACGCCGAAGGTGCCACTTCCGCGATCAGCTGGGAGATCGCCATCAGCAACGCCACCGTGCCGGTGGAGCTGATGCAGTTCCAGGTCGACTGATATCGACGCAACGGCGGACGGCAGGCGCCGTCCGCCGGGCATCAGGGCAGCGGCGCCTCGAAGCCGTCGCCGAACACGCGTTCTTCGCCGGCGCGCACCAGGTCCACCCGCACCGTGCCGAGGTTGTCGGGATTGGCAGCGTCGGTGCCGGCGCGGAACAGGCCGTACCAGCGGCTGCCCGGGGTCATCCGCGCATCGTTCCAGTCCAGCGCCAGGTCGAAGGGCGTGCCGCTGGCGACGCTGGCCGGGCCCTGCACGCTGAAGTTGCCATCCGCGCCGTCCGGCACCACGCCCCAGGCCACGCCGATGGCGTCCGGCGCCTGCGCCGAGCCCTCCCAGTTCTGCACCAGGATCCAGTACGGGCCGGGCTCGGGATCGTCGACGTTGCAGTATTCGTCCGCCGCGGGCGTGGTGCTGGCGCAGACCAGCGCATCGGGATCGGGCTCGCTGCCGGTGCCGAGGTAGAGGTCGGCATCCGGCGCTTCCGAGGTGGTGATCTCGGCCACCAGGCGGCGCGCGCCCTCGGGCACGTCGACGCGCACGAAGTAGGTGCCGCCGTCGCCCTCGAAGGGCAGACCCGGGGTGGGATCGACGGGCACCTGACGCACGGTGGAGCGTCCCGGCGCAAGCCCGATCCAGTCCAGCTGCAGCGCGTCGATGGCGATGGCCTGCATCGGCAGGGGCTGGCTGCCGCTGGCCTCGGTCGCCTCGATCCGCACGCGCTCGGGCAGGTTGCTGGCGATCAGCCGGATCGCCAGCGGCAGGCGCAGCGGCGAAACCTCCGGCAGGTTCGCGGGATCGTGATACACGAGGCCCAGGTTCCAGGACTGCAGGGTGCCGCCCGCGCCGGCCGCACGGTCGCCAATGCAGAGCGTCCATGTCCCGGCCGCGACTTCGCCGAGGAAATCGGCAAAATCGCGCAGCCCCGCAACCGCGCCGGGCGCTGGCGAAAACACGCAGACACCGTCGTCGCGGCACGCGATTTCGCCGGACGCGAGCCCGAGGCCGAGGTCCTCGGCCCGCGTCGTCGCGTCGTCGCGCAGCTGCAGCGGATGCGTCGCGCCCAGCCCGGCCAGCGTGCCCAGCGGCGCCAGGCCATCGCCGCCGTCGTCGGCGGTTTCGATCACCCCCGGGCGGCTGAGCAGGCCGAGGCGACTGCCGGCAGGCGATTGCAGCTTGACGACCAGATCGCCGGCGCGGGCGTGGTCGATGGTCAGCTCAACCTGCAGACGCCCCACGCGCGCGTTCGACGGAAGGAGCAGGCCGGTTTCGATGCTGTCGCAGGCCATGGTTGGTCCACCGAAACCGCCGCGGTAGCTGTCGTCGGGGATCGCAAGGCCCGGAAACGAGGACAGGTCGACGCCAATGGGCATGGCCTGCTTGGTTGCGACGGGATCGAGCCGGATCGCGCCCTGATGCCAGGTGTCGGTCTCAAGCCCATTCGCCACGACGCGGACATCGAGCGCCTGCTCCGCGCCGGGCGCGAGGCTGAAGCTGGCGGGCTCTACGCTGCCCTGCAGGCCGTCCGGCAGTTCGAAGCTGGCGTTCCAGCCCTGTTCGGATGCAAGCACGCTTCGTACGCGGCGACTCCAGCCGCAGCCGCCGGCGCAGCGGCTGTCGGCCAGCGCCGGCAGGTTCAGCGCGCGTGGATCGCCGCCCAGGGCGGGATCGGACGCCGCATACGCGGTCGTGTCTTCGTCGAGCACCAGGCCGGCACGCAGGGCGCGCCGAAGGTCCGCCGCGCCGCTGCCGGCATCCAGCGCGAACGCCGGGCTGAGGCCGTCCTCGCGCCGCAGGGTGCCGGCCGCGCTGCCGGTCAGCGCCGACTTGAGTTCAGCCGGGGTCCAGTCCGGGCGCAGCGCGCGCAGCAGGGCGGCCAGGCCGGCGACCTGCGGACTCGCCATCGAGGTGCCGCTCTGCAGGTCGAACTCCGGCGCGGGCGGGCCGCTGTCCGACGTAAGGGTGGCGGCCAGCACGCCGGCGCCGGGCGCAGCCAGGTCGGGCTTGAGCACGTCCGGAACGCGCTGGCCGGGGCCGCGCGCGCTGAACGAGGCCAGCGCGCCGGCCTGACCCAGGCCGTCGATGGTGCCACCCGCGAACCGCACCGTCTCGGCCTGGCCAAAGGCGCGCAGATTGAGCAGGGCCAGGCCGTCTTCGTGGGACAGATGCACCGCCGGCAGCACGTGCGGATCGGCGTTCAGGCTGCGGGCGCTGGGCTCGTCGTTGAGCAGGACCAGGGCGCCGCCGCCCGCGGCCAGCACGTTCACGCCCTTCTCGACCCGTCCATTGCCTCCGCGGCGGCAGATCACGGCCTGGCCGGCGAGGGCGCCGGCGGCGAACGGCGCGCACAGCGGGTTGTTCCAGGGCGGGTCGGCGGCGTCCACCAGGACGCCTTCGAAGCCGGCGGTCGGGCCTTCGCCTGCGCCGCCTTGGAACGCCGCGCCGCTTCCGTCGAACACCCTGAGGGCCTGCGTGAAGCGGCGCGGATGCGAGGTCGCCGCGACGCTCAGCACCCAGGGCTCGACATGGTTGATCGTGCCCGGCGCCGGACCGTTGTTGCCGGCCGAGGCCACCACCAGCATCCCCGCCGCGGTGGCGTTGAGGAACGCGAGCGAAGTGACCTCGGTCCAGGGGCTGGTGCCGCCGCTGATCGAGTAGTTCAGCACATCGACGCCGTCGAGGATGGCCTGCTCCACCGCCGCCGCAGTGGCCGAGTTGGGGCAGCCGCCGGCGCAGACGTCGTAGACGATCAGGTTGGCGCGTGGCGCCACGCCGGAGAGGTAGGCGAAGTCGTACCCGCGCGTCGGCAGCGCCACCTGCGGCGCGCGCAGGATATTGCCGACCGCGGTGCTGGCGGTGTGGCTGCCGTGGCCGATGGTGTCCTCCGGCGTGATGGCCTCGCCAGTGAAGGTCCAGGCGCCGATCAGCTTGTCGTTGCAGAAGCCTGGCTGGTCGACGCAAACGCCGAGGTGGTTGCCGCTGCCGAGTGGGTTGAGGTGCAGGTAGCCATCGCCCGCGACCGCGGCGAAGGAGGGATGGTCGTGGTTGATGCCGGTGTCCAGCACGCCGACCACGACGCCCTCGCCCAGCGTGCCGTCCAGCGCGATCGCGCCGCGCAACTCGCCGGCGGGGAAGGCGCTGGTGTGAATGTCCAGGTAAAGCCCGCCGTTGGCCAGGCGCGCGCGCTGCGCCGCGTCCAGTTCGACCTCGCCGACCAGCGGATCGCCGTCCAGCGGCAGCGTGTGCAGGATGGCGTCGTCGGCGGCGTCGTGCAGGTGCACGGCGGTGAGGTCGGCCAGGCCCTCGCTCTGGATGCGGTAGGCGAGGCGGTCGCGCGCCAGGTTGAACGTGAAGCGCGCGCTGCCGCTCGCGGCGGTGGCCGCCGGCGGCTGCACCGATTCGCCGCTCAGCGTGGCCCGGTAGGGCAGCGCACTCAGCCCGCCGCCCCAGGCGGCTTCTGCGCCGATATGGCGGGCGCTGGCGTCGCCCTGCGGCCAGTCGAGGCCGTCGGGCAGCACCGCGCGCACGCCGGGCAGGCGCGCCACCTGCCTGGCCTCGGCCGGGCTCAGCGCCAGCGCCAGCCCGTTCAAGGCGTAGCGGTAGGTGAAGCGCGGCACGACCTCCCGCCCCACCGCGTGCCGCAGCTCGGCGCGCAGCGTGGACTGCGCGCGCTGCAGGTGATCGGCATAGGCCAGCGCTGCCGCGCTGCGCGGCGCGAAGCGCGCGCCGCCGGCCTTGGCCCGCGTCGGCGCGAAGCCGGCCACGCCGCCGGCAAAGGCCGGCACCGGCGCATCCTGCAGCAGCACCAGGTACAGGCCGGTGCCTTCGGTCTTCGCCACATCACGCTTCGCGACAGCGGGCGATGCAAACAGCAGCAGCGCCAGCAGCAGAAATGCGGGGAGCGGGCGGAAGCAGGGCATGGCGGCGTACTCGACCAGGTCTGGT